>DASPQS010000202.1:0-12947 GCA_035624865.1 Binataceae bacterium (SeqCode)
GAACGAGATGTTCCACACGTCGGGCCATTGGGAGAATTTCCGGGAGAATATGTTCCTGACGCCCGACCCGGAGGCGGCCGTCGCCAGGATCGATACCGGCACGGAAGGATGGCACGCCGGGTACGGCGTCAAGCCGATGAACTGCCCGGGCCATACGTACATCTATCGCGCCGACAAGCGTTCTTATCGCGATCTGCCGCTGCGGATCGCCGAGTTCTCGCGGCTCCATCGGGCGGAGCGATCGGGGGTGCTCCACGGGATGACGCGTGTGCGGGTGATGTCGCAGGACGACGCGCACATTTTCTGCACGGAGGAGCAGATCGAGGACGAGGTCGCGATGAACCTGCAAATGGTGCGCGACGTGTACGGGACGCTGGGGTTCGAAAACGTCGAGTACAAGCTGGCGACGATGCCGGACCAGCATCTGGGCAGCGAAGAGCAATGGCGGCTGACGGAGCAGAAGCTCGCCAACGCGATGCATCGCAACGGGGTGACGTTCGAGATAAATCCAAAGGAGGGCGCGTTCTACGGGCCGAAGATCGAGTTTTACGTGCCCGACGCGCTCAAGCGGAAGTGGCAGCTGGCGACGATTCAACTCGACTACAACCTGCCCGAGCGTTTCGACCTCAGGTACACGAGCAGCGCCGGGGCCGAGGAGCGGCCGGTCATGATCCACCGGGCGATACTGGGGTCGCTCGAACGGTTTATCGGGGTCCTGATCGAGCATACGGGGGGCGTCCTGCCGTTCTGGCTCGCGCCGGAGCAGGTGCGGGTGCTTTCGCTCAGCGAGAAGGTCGAAGGCTACGCGATCGAGATAGCGTCGACGCTGAAGAAAGAGGGGTTTCGCGCCTCGCCCGACATACGGAACGAGAAGCTCGGGTTCAAGGTGCGCGAGGCCGAACTCGCCAAGGTTCCATACATGGTGGTGGTTGGCGAGCGCGAGGCGGCGGCGCGGGGCGTCTCGGTGCGGATGCTGCGGGGAGACAAGAATCAGCCATCTTCGCTCGAGGGGTTGCTTGAAAGGCTCAAAGCCGAACCCGTCCCGGCATAAGGAAAATTTTGTTTTGCTAACACTATTCCTCGCACTTTGCGTATAATTAAACGAATAGAAGCGGGGGTTTGGCGAGAAAGCCGGCCATCCGCGCAGCTCAACTTTAGATCGGCCGCGAGGCCGGGGGAGGTGGTTTATCCGTAGAGATTTTCGCACGCCGCCATCACGGGAGCCTGCTATCCGCGTGAACAATCTGATTCGGGCGACCGAGGTTCGGGTGATCGATGCCGACGGCAAGCAGGCCGGGATTATGAACGTCCGCGACGCGATCCGGCTGGCGGAGAGCCGCGGATTGGACCTGGTCGAAGTGGCGTCAGCCGCTCAACCGCCGGTCTGCCGAATCACGGACTTCGACAAGTACCGCTACGCGCAGAAGAAGAAGACGCACGACGCCAAGCGCCATGCGACCGCCAGCGCGATCAAGGAAGTCAAGATGGGAGCGCTGACGGAGAAGCATGACGTCGAGTTCAAAGTTAAGCACATCAGGCGCTTTGTTGGGGAAGGCCAGCGTGTTAAGCTGTCGGTTTCGTTTCGCGGTAGGCAGATAACCCATCCCGAACTGGGCAGGGCGCTGATTGAACAGGTGGTCGAACAGGTTCGGGATGTGGCGCAGCCCGACGGAAGCACGCGGATGGAAGGGCGCAACATGTCGATTCTGCTGACGCCGCGTTGAGTTTAGGAACCGGGACGCGACACATGCCGAAGATTAAGACTTCCCGCAGCGCCGCCAAGCGCTTCAAGTTCACCAAGACGGGCAAGGCCAAGCACAAACGCGCCTACCTGCGGCATCTGCTCACGAGCAAGAGCCGTGGCCGCAAGCGCAGGCTGGGGCAGGCGGCGATGTTGAACAAAACGGACACCGCGATGCTCCACCGATTGATGCCGTATGGGTAGCCGGGGTTCGACGATCGAATCGCGATCGGACCGGTGGGAATTCATAAGGAAAGGTTGATCCCCAATGCCTCGCGCCAAAGGCGGACCCAAGACCCGCCGTCGCCATAAACGCCAGTTGAAGCTCGCCTCCGGTTTTGTCGGAGGGCGCAAGCTCTACCGCCAGGCCCGCAGCACCCTCGAAAAGGGCCTGACTTACGCCTATCGCGACCGCAAGCAGAAGAAGCGCAATTTCCGATCGTTGTGGGTCGCGCGAATCAACGCGCTGGTGCGCGAACACGGATTGAGTTACAGCCGGTTTATCAGCGGCCTCAAGAAAGCGGGCGTCGATCTCGATCGCAAGCAGCTTGCGGCGCTTGCGCTCAAGCGGGACCAATTGTTTACCGAGCTGGTGCGTGCCGCGAAGGACGCGCTGGGTACCCAGGCCGCTTAGCCGCCCGCGTCTCGTTTCCGGCTGCGCACTTTAAAGGACCATGTGGGTCTGCCACATGGTCCTTTGCTTGAGCGGGGGTTTTAGCGGATTCGTCCGCGACCTGTGCCGAGGAAAAGATCCCAGAGATGGAGATGAAGCAACAACTCGAGGAGATACGCGCGCGCGCCCTGGGCGAGCTCGGAGATAGCGCGAGCGAAGAGCAGATCGAAGCCGTGCGCGTGCGCGTGCTGGGCCGATCGGGCGAACTGACCGAGATCATGCGCCGGATGCCCGAGGTGGCGCGTGAGGAGCGCCCGGCGATCGGCCGCCTGGTCAACGAGGTCAAGAACGAGGTCGAGGCGCGGATCGGGGCGCTCACCGAGAAGCTCAAGCACGCCGCGATGGAGCGTTCGCTCGGGGAGGCACGGATCGACGTGACCCTGCCCGGCACGCGTATCCCGCGCGGCTGGCTCCATCCGCTGACCCAGACGCGGGAGCGGATGCTCGATATCTTCGTTTCGATGGGTTTCGAGGTGATCGAGACGCAGGACGTCGAGGATGATTTCCATAATTTCGGAGCGCTGAACTTTCCTCCGGATCATCCTGCGCGGGACATGCAGGACACCTTTTTTCTGCCGGGCGGATTGCTGCTGCGGACGCATACCTCGAACGGCCAGATCCGGGTGATGGAGCAGCGTAAGCCGCCGCTTGCGATCGTCTGCCCGGGGAACTGCTATCGCCGCGACGAGCTGAGCGTGCGAGCCTCGCCGATGTTCAGCCAGATCGAAGGCTTCATGGTGGATCGGGCGGGGGTGATCACGATGGCTCATCTGAAGGGCGTATTGACCGAGTTTGCGCGTGCCTTCTACGGTGCGGACAAGCGGGTGCGCTTTCGCGCGAGCTTTTTCCCGTTTACCGAACCGAGCGCCGAAGTCGACGTAAGCTGCCTTTTGTGCAACGGTGCGGGATGCCGGGTTTGTAAACAGAGTGGATGGACCGAAATTCTCGGTTCGGGAATGATTCATCCCAACGTTCTGCGCGCGGTCGGCTACGACCCCAACGAATACCAGGGCTTCGCCTTCGGCATGGGTATCGAGCGGCAATCGCTGCTCAAGTTGGGAGTGGACGACCTACGGCTGTTCTTCGAGAACGATATGCGCTTTCTGCGGCAGTTCCGGTCGGGTGAGGCGGCGTAATGAAGCTTCCTCTCAGCTGGCTCAGAGAATTTGTCACGGTGGAAGCCGACCTGGAGGAGATCTGCCGGCGGCTCACTATGGCTGGGGTCGAAGTCGAAAACGTCGAGCAGATCGCGGCGACCTTCACCGATGTTTACGTCGCAAAAGTGCTGGCGGTCGAGCGTCATCCGAACGCCGACCGGCTGAATCTGTGTGACGTCGACGCGGGGGCCGCCGGCCGCTTTAGGGTGGTGTGCGGCGCGCCCAACGTGTACGCGGGGATGACGGCGGCGCTGGCCAAAATCGGCGCGCGGCTTGCCGGCGGCGTTCATGGTGAAGGAAGCGGCAGGATTGAGGAGGCGGTGCCGCTGCAAGCGGCAACGATCCGCGGCGTGCAGTCGGAGGGGATGCTCTGTTCGGAGCTGGAGCTGGGATTATCCAAGGATCATCAGGGGATTTTGGAACTCGCAGCGGACGCGAAGCCCGGTGATTCGCTGGCAACCTACTTGCAGATGCCGGACGCCGTGCTGGATATCGCGGTTACGCCGAACCGGGGCGATTGCCTGTCGATTTTAGGTCTGGCGCGCGAAATCGCGGCGCTATTCGGGGCGAAGCTGAAGTTGCCGCGGCTGCGGCAGGGGAAGGCGCCGGCCGGGCCGGAAGTTGAAGGGTACGCGGGAGTATCGGTGGATATCGTGTCGCCGGAACTGTGTCCGCGGTATGCGGCACTGCCGATGACGGGTATCAAGATCGGTCCCTCGCCGGTATGGCTCAGGCGGCGGCTCGAACTCGCCGGGATGCGCGCGCTCAACAGCGTGGTCGATGCGACGAACTACGTGATGATCGAATTGGGGCAACCCCTGCATGCGTTTGACATGGAACGAATCGCGGACCGGACGATCGTCGTGCGGCGCGCCGGCGAGGACCGCGAGTTCGCCACCCTGGACGGCGCGAACCGCACGCTCGAGGCGGGCGACCTGATGATCGCCGACCGTGAAAAGCCACTGGCGATCGCCGGGATAATGGGCGGGCAGAACTCGGAGGTCAGTTCCTCGACCACTTCGATAGTGATCGAGAGCGCCTATTTCGAGCCGATGACGATCGCGCGGACCGCGCGGCGGCTGGGTCTGCGCAGCGAAGCGAGCTACCGCTTCGAGCGCGGGATCGATCGAGGGGGACAGGTCAACGGCCTTTTGCGCGCGTCAGAATTGATTCGGAAACTCGCCGGGGGGTGCGACGCTGCCCCGGTGATCGACGTGGAACCGATCCCGGCGCGGCGGCGCGAGATCGACTTCGACCTCGATGCGATCGGGTCGCTGCTGGGGCTCGAACTGCCGGCGGCGGAAGTCAAGCGGCGGCTCAAGGCGGTGGGATTGGAAGTAAGCGCGGCGGGACGCGATCGCTTGAAGGTTGTCGCGCCGTCGTTCCGGCCGGATATCAACGAAACCGCCGACCTGGCGGAGGAAGTTGCGCGGTTGGCCGGACTGGCGGAGATTCCGGCGACGGTGCCGGTGCGGGGGGCGAGCACGGCGCCGCCCGATCCCGTGCGCGGGTTCATGCGCAAGACGCGCGAGATAATGGTGGGATGCGGTCTGGTAGAAGCCAAGACGATAGCGTTCATCGCGCCGGCAGAGAACGAGCGCTTTGCGGGATTGGCGGCCGCGGAGGCTGTGCGCGTAAGCAATCCGCTGTCGGCCGAACTTTCCGAGATGCGGCGGAGCCTGATTCCGGGACTTCTCGCGGCGCTGCGCTTCAACCTCAATCGGGAAGCGACGGCGTTTCATGCGTTCGAGATAGGGAAGGTTTTTGGGACGCGCGACGGGGTGCCGCGGGAATACGAGCGGATCGCGGGAGTGAGTTACGCGGATTATGCACTGGCGGAAATCGGACAGCCGGCTTTGAAGGCGGGTTTCTTTTCCGTTAAGGGGATAATCGAGACGTACTTGCGGACGATCGGGGTGCCGGAGCGGATTGAGTACGAACCGGTGCCGGACGGGCTTGCGCCGTACCTGCATCCGGGGCGGGCGGCGCGAATCGCGTTAGACGGCGTAACGCTGGGAGTGATCGGCGAACTGCATCCGGGGGAGCGGTTGCGGATGGAATTGTCGGAGCCGTGTGTGCTCTTTGAACTTGACTTGAGCCAGCTTATCGCTTACGGTTCCTTGCCGCGTCAAACGATAGAGACACCGCCTAAGTTTCCGGCCGTACGGCGCGATTTGGCACTCGTGATAGCTGAAGATGTTCCGGCGGACAGGGTTCAGAAAACGATCCTGGAAATAAGCTCGCCGCTGCTGGAGAGTGCGGAACTGTTTGACGTATATCGCGGGAGTTCGATCCCGCAGGGCAAAAAGAGCGTGGCGTTGGCTTGTCGTTATCGGGGAAAAGATCGCACGCTTACCGATGACGAGGTTAATCGTTTGCATGCCGCGCTGGTCGAGGCGGCAAAGGGGCGTCTGGGGGCCGAGTTGCGGCAATAGAAGGCGCGTGTGAGATAGCCGCTCTGTGGGGGACGGTTAGCTGCCAGACATGACCAAGGCCGATCTCGTGGAATTGCTCTACGAGCGGATGGGTTCCTCGAAGAAGGGGATGGGAGAGGCGGTGGAGGCGGTATTCGAGTTAATCAAGGAATCCCTTCGCCGTGGGGAAAAAGTGAAGATTTCGGGTTTCGGAAGCTTCGTCGTATGCCATAAGCATGCGCGGCGCGGGCGGAACCCACAGACCGGAGACCCCATCACAATCGTCTCCCGCAGTGTGCTATCATTCAAGCCGAGTCATGTCCTGAAGGAGAGAGTCGGCAAGAACGGCCGCCATAAATCCTCGCAATGACGCGAGTGCGTTCCAAAGCGGCGTCGCGACCGCGAAGAAGCAGGCCGCGGGTTGATCCGCAGACCTCCATAGAAGTGGGTCGTTCGCTCAAGATCGGCGAAGCGGCGCGAGCGGTGGGGGTCGAGGCGTACGTGCTGCGCTTCTGGGAAACACAGTTCCCGTTTCTACGCCCCAAACATTCCCGCTCGAAGCATAGGTTCTACGAGCCCAGGGATATCGAGACGCTGAAACTCGTCAAGCGGCTGCTTCATACCGAGGGCTACACCATAGCGGGAGCGCGCAAGCATATCACCGACCTGGGACTCGAGCGTCTGCTGGAGGAAACCGCAACGTCCGAGACGGCAGCGAAGCCGATCATGCCAAACGGGGAGCATACGGCTGCTCCGGCGGCGCGGGAGGGTTCGGTGCAGCGCAGGTTGGCCGAGATTCGCGACGATTTACGTTCCCTTCACAAATTGCTGGAACATTAGCCCTGATGCGGTTCAGGTACGCTGGGTGGTTGAACGGCCGGCGAGACGCGGCAGCGTCCGCTGGCGAGGTCGTTCACGGTCAGGGTGCCAAGCCTCTCGCGTTGCGCTTCGCCGAGTTCGTCGAGCAGGGAAGTGATTTCCGCGCCCGCGTGGGGCGGCGCGCCCTCGATACACGAGAGCACTTCAGCAAGCGGTATAGTTGAGGTATCGCGCGCGAGGACGATGGGCGGAGTCCGATCGGGCGACGGCTCGGCCGATTCGACGACGATTCCGGCGCTTCTGAGTTTCTCGAGTACCGGTTCGAGAGCCTTTTGGGGGATTCCCAATTCCGTCGCCAGACTGCGCAACGTGCATGGACGGGCGCCGTTACGCTGGAGCATCCGCTCGCCGGCACGAAGGACCGTAAGCAAAGCGGCGCTGCGGGCGGTGGTCGCTGAATGTTGATCAAGCTCGAGCGGCGCCTCTATGCCCTGTACGACGGCGGTGAGCACGGCCCCATAGAGGACAATCACCCACGACAGATAAATCCAGGTAAGGAATATCGGGACCGAGGCGACAGCGCCGTAGATTGCCTGGTAGTTCGCGGCGCCGACCTGAAAGCGGATAAAGCCCCATTGTCCGAGCTGCAACATGATCGATGCGACGAGGCCGCCGATCGCAGCGCTATGCCATCGCACGCGCGTATTGGGGAAGAACATGTATAGGAACGAAAACCCTGCCCATATCGGTACAAATGCAGCCACGCTCGCCAACCCCGGCAGCGCCGGCAGTTGGCGCATCAGTTGGGTGTGGAGCCCGAGCGCGGTCGCCATCAGCAGCGGCATCGTGAAGGTTACGCTCAGATAGTCTGAGAACTTGCGCAACCATGTGCGTCCGCGCTCGACGTGGAAGATATTGTTGAATGACTGCTCGATCGTACCCAGCGTCAGCAGTACGGTTACGAGGAGGGCACCGCCGCCCATTGCGCCCAGTTGCCGCGCATTGATGTTGCCGACGAATTTCAGGATCTGCTCGGCAATCTGCGGGTTGTTGACGGCGAGATAGCGCTCGATGAGCGGCTTGAGCCGATCCATCCCGACGAGCCCCTTAACCGCCGAAAGCGCGACGGCCAGGATCGGCACGAGCGAGAGGCTCGAGGTATAGGTCAGCGCCGAGGCCCAGAGCGTGCAGTTGTCGCGGGTGAAGCCGGTAATCGACCGATGCACCGTGCGAAAGGGCTCGTGCCCGGCGAACTGGTTCAAGCGCTCGAGATAGGCGCTGCCCCGATCGAGGGAGAAGTCGGCGTGAAGGCGCTCGCGTAACTCGGCTGTACGCATCGCAATTGTCTCCGGGGCAAGGTGCCGGCCTACTATTTGCGCTTTTCAGATGAACTCTGCAAACACAGAGTCGGCGAGTTCGAGACCGCGGTCGCTGAGCAGAATGCGCCCGGCGCTGCGAACCAGCAATCCGGCCCCGAGCAGGTCGGCGGCACGATCGCCGAAGTGCTCATCGAAACTTGTGCCGAAGCGGCGGGCAAATTCCGCCAGTGCGAAGCCTTCGCGCAAACGCAGATTGAGGAAGACGAATTCACCTGCCGCCATGGCCTGGTCAACCGTCTCTCCCCCCGCTTCGGCGAGTCCGGCTTCGGTCGCGCGCGCGATGTAGCGCGACGGCATCCGCTCGTTCCACCATCGGCGTCCCTGCGCGGGGCCGTCGTGCGCGAAGCTGTGGGCGCCGGCGCCGAGGCCAAGATAGCTCTCAGCACGCCAGTAGCTGAGATTATGGCGCGCCTCGTGTCCACTCGGCGCATAGTTGGAGATCTCGTACATCGGGTAACCGCGAAGCGGAAGTTCCGCTCGCACATGAGCATACATCGCGGCCTGATCGTCGCTTTCGAGCGGACGGATATGGCCGCGCTTCATCTCAGTGAAGAAGACGGTGCCCTCCTCGAACGTCAGGTTGTAGGCGGAGATGTGGTCGGGGCCGAGCGCGACCGCTTCGGCGATATCGTTTTGCAAATCCTCGAAGGTCTGGCCCGGGACGGCGAAAATCAAATCGAGGTTGAGCCGCCCGAAACCGACTCGGTGCGCCATGTCGGCGGCGGCGCGGGTTTCGTCGGCGGAATGAATCCGCCCGAGGAACTTGAGAATCTCCGGTTTGAACGATTGTGCGCCGAAACTTATCCGGTTGACACCCGCCGCACGCATCCCGGAGAGCTTCGGTGGATCGACGGTGCCCGGGTTAGCTTCGAGAGTTATCTCGGCGTCACGATCGAGTCCGAATAGCCGATCGGCGCGCTCGATAAGCTGCGCAATCGAGCCAGGCTGAAACAGAGAGGGCGTTCCGCCGCCGAAGAAGATGGTTTTGACCGAGGCGGCTGTCCACGGCGGTTGGCCGGCCCGCTGCTCCATCTCCGCGAGCAAGGCGTTGACGTAATCCTCCTCCGGCCAGGAGGCCATGGCATGCGAGTTGAAGTCGCAATACGGGCACTTGGAGTGACAGTAGGGAATATGAATGTAGAGCGAAAAGCTCATCGCGAAGAGTGCGCCATTGCCGCACCTGCATCCCAGGTGCGAAGACGCCGTTACCTTTTTTATCTTATGCCGACAGACGGGTTTTCGCCATGAAGAGGTGCGGCGGGCCTACCTACAATGGGCTGGGAACGGCGGCTATACTCGGTCGCGAGCGTTGCAAAGGGGACCTTCTAGTCATCACGCCAAGCCCGCAAGAGAATTTGGCCCGCGGATCGGTCAGCGCGCAGGGAGCCAAGCCTGCGCAATCCGATTTGCGCTTCGGCCCGAACATGGCGGCAATTGTCGCGGCTGGAATTCTGTTGAGCCGAATCGCCGGGCTCGTTCGCGAAAGCATCTTCGCCCATTATCTCGGCAATTCGGAGGCTGCCGACGCCTTCAAGGCCGGCTTTCGGATCCCGAATATCCTGCAAAACCTGCTGGGCGAGGGCGTGCTTTCCGCGTCGTTCATCCCGGTCTACAGCAGACTCCTGAGCCAGGGCGAAGAGGAGGAGGCCAACCTGCTGGCATGGGCGGTTGGAGCGCTGCTCAGCCTCGCCGTGGCAATTCTGGTCGCGATCGGAGTGATGGCCGCGCCGTGGCTAATCGACGCGATCGCGCCGGGCTTTCACGGTGACAAGCGGGAACTCACTATCCGGCTGGTGCAGATTCTGTTTCCGGGTGCCGGACTGCTGGTGCTGTCGGCGTGGTGCCTCGGGGTTCTCAACAGCCATCATCGCTTCTTTGCCTCCTACACCGCACCGGTGGCGTGGAATGCGGCGATCATCGCGGCCCTGCTGTTCTACGGGCCGCATGCCAGCCAGCGCCGGCTTGCTGTGGAGGTCGCATGGGGATCGGTTGCGGGCGCTGCGCTGCAAATAATCGTGCAGTTGCCGCAGACGCTGCCGTTGCTGGGACGGATGCGAATTCATTTTGCGCGCCTGCGAACCGAAATCGGCATCGTGCTCAACAATCTGCTGCCGGTGGTTGCCAGCCGCGGGGTTGCGCAGGTCAGCGGCTATATCGACAACCTGCTCGCGAGCCTGCTGCCCACCGGGGCGGTCGCCGCGCTCAATTACGCACAGATTCTCTATTTGTTGCCGATAAGCCTGTTCGGGATGTCGGTCGCTGCGGCGGAACTGCCGACGATGTCGCGCGCCAGCGCGGCCGAGGCTCAGCTTGCTGCCGAGACGTTGCGCGCGCGGCTCAATGCCGGACTGCGACAAATCTCGTTCATGGTGGTGCCGTCAGCGGCGGCGTTTCTGGTGATTGGCGACGTTATCGTCGGTTTGCTCTTCCAGTCGGGCGAATTCACCCATCATGACGCCATCTATGTTTGGGGAATCCTCGCCGGTTCGGCCGTAGGGCTGCTGGCGGCGACGATGAGCCGGCTCTACAACTCGACATTTTACGCGCTATACGACACGCGCACGCCGCTGCGATGCGCGCTTATCCGCGTGGGGCTGACGCTGGTGCTGGGCTATGCGTGCGCGATCGTTCTGCCGCCGATGATCGGGATCGAGCGTCGATGGGGCGTCGCCGGACTTACCGTCTCGGCCGGCGTCGCGGCGTGGGTTGAGTTCTCGATGCTGCGCTGGAATCTCAACCGGCGGCTGGGGCCGACCGGGCTTGATCGCCGTTATCTCGCACATCTTTGGGTGATGGCGCTGGCTGCGGCCGCAGCCGCGCTTGCGGTGAAATACGGGATGCATGCAGGACCGCGCCTGACTGCGCTGGCGGTGATCCCGGTTTACGGCGCGGTGTATCTCGGGCTCGCGTATTGGACTGATGTCGCCGAGTTGCAGCGATTAACTGCGTACATCGTAGCTCGGCTGAGACCGAGGGGGCGCCGCTAGCGGTTGGGCCTGCGCGAAGAGCTGGAAGCGCGCGGTCCGTTTTCCGATTCGCGGCGAATTCTGGAGATCAACGCCGTTGTGCTGTGGCCCGCAAGCATCGGGGCGAGTACGACCCGTCCACCGTGGGACTCGAGGTAAGCCTGGCCGTCGACTGTTTTCCCACGCCAGTCTTCCCCCTTTACGAGGACGTCCGGCCGGACCTTGCGGATAATCCGTTCCGCGCGAGCTTCGTCGAAGACGACCACGTAATCCACCATCTCGAGCGCCGCGAGCATCCGCGCACGGTCGGCGGCATTGTAAATCGGGCGATCGGGCCCCTTGATCGCGCGAATGCTGCGGTCGCTGTTGAGGCCGACGACGAGCAAATCGCCTTGCGCGCGGGCGAAGCTCAGCATCTGGAGATGGCCGGCGTGGAGCACATCAAAGCATCCGTTGGTAAACACGATCCGACGTTCGGCATGGCGTTCGCGATCGAGTGCGCTCTTTAGTTCGGTGTCAGACAGAATCTTGCGTTCGTAATGGTTATGCGCGGGAATCAAGGCCCGGCCGATATCCTCCCGCGTGATAATCTCGGTGCCGATACGTCCGACTTCGATTCCGGCGGCGAGATTCGCTATTGCCGCCGCCGACGAGAAACTCAGCCCGGCGATCGAGAGCAGGCCGAAAAACGTCAACACTACATCGCCGGCGCCGGTGACGTCGTAGACCTCGCGCGGGGTGGTAGGGATGTAGGAAGTGTGGCCGCCACGCTCCGCCAGGTACATCCCGTCGCGGTCTAGCGTGATGAGGCACGCCTGCAAGCCGAGCTTGCGAACGAGCAATTCGGCGGCGGTGCGCCAGGCGTCTCGGTCGGCCAGCTTCATGCCGGTCGCCAGTTCGGTTTCGTAGCGATTGGGCGTAAGCGCGGTCGCGCCGTGGTAGATGGAGAAGTCTTCGGTGAGGCGGGGATCGATGATGACCGGAATCCGGCGCCGATTGGCGCCGGCGATGAGTGCGCGCAAAAGCCCGGGCGTCAGCAGACCCTTGTTGATATCCGAGACCAGCACGCCGTCGGCGGGTTTGAGCGCCTGGCCGAGCCGCCTTTTGAGTTCGCGCTCGCGATCCGGCGAGAGCGGCCGCGAATCCTCCTCGTCGACGCGCAGCAATTGCTGTGTTGCGCGGTTAGCGGATTGGACCGAACCGAGCATCCGCTCCTTCACGATGGTCGGGCGGCCGGGATCGACCATTAGCGGCCGCGAGTCGATGCCGAGGTCACGGAACATCTCGCGCAGCATCCGGCCGTTGCGGTCGGCGCCGACGACGCTGAGGGCGCTTGGTCGAGCGCCGAGCGCTCGCAAATTCGCCATCACGAAGCCTGCGTTGCCGGGCCGCTCCTCGCGCCGGTGGGCCCGCAGGACGGGAATGGGCGCCTCCGGCGAGATGCGTTCGACGTCGCCCCAGATGTAGCGGTCGAGGATAACCTCGCCGGCGACCAGGACGCGCAGCGGCCTCAGCTCCGGCAGGCCGAGTTCGGCGCCGGAAGCCCCTGTGGCGGCGATATGCGCCCGCGCTCGCGTGCGAGGTTTAGCCATCTTGCATCGATCCGTCACCGCGCATGATACGGCATCGCGCCGCACCGGTTAACCGCGCGGCATGCCTGGCCGGCGATCAGCTATGCTCACCGTATCGAGTAGCCGCCGTCAACGAAAACAGTCGCGCCGGTAACGAAGTCCGACGCATGCGAGGCGAGAAAGACCGCGGCGCCGGCACATTCGGCCGGCGTGCCGAAACGTCCCGC
>DASPQS010000203.1:0-23925 GCA_035624865.1 Binataceae bacterium (SeqCode)
CCGAATGGGGGTGGGGGAGCGTCTAATGTCGGATGCAATAACTGAAGCAAAGGCGAAGGATGCGCATTTGGTTACTCTAGAGGTACGCAGATCGAATCTCCCAGCCCGAGGACTTTATCGTAAGCTGAATTTCGAAGAACGTCGTTTGAGGCACAATTATTACGGCCCCGGTGAAGATGCGATCGTGATGGAGCTGCGTTTGGGCTGACCTCCGGCCGCCGGGTAAACTTTGTTCTAGAATGTTTCCGTCTTTCGCGGGGTTACAAACTTGTCATAGTTATGCCATAATGGATGAAAGGTTCGGGCCGATCGGAAGCGTTGCTGGCAATCCCGCTCCGAAATCCGGTGCCGCGGATCGGTGCTATAAACAGGTGAATTTGCCTTTCAAAAAGGGTGAGAAGGTTGTCTATCCGGCTCACGGCGTTGCCGTCATCGATGACATCCAAAGCAGGGTGATCTCCGGCACGGAGCGCAGGTTTTACATGCTGCGGATTCTCGGTACGGAAAAGATGACGATAATGATTCCGACCGAAAACGTCGACGCGGTTGGACTTCGCAGGGTCATCGGCAAGGATACCGTTACCAAAATTTACAAGATCCTGCGCCAACGCAAGGTCGAAGGCGACTCACAGACCTGGAATCGCCGCTATCGCGAGTATACGGAGAAGATCAAGACCGGCTCGCCGCTTGAGATCGCGAAGGTGCTGCGCGACTTGCTCGTACTCAAGGGCGACAAGGAGCTTTCCTTCGGTGAGCGCAAAATGCTCGATACTGCGCGCAGTTTGCTCGTCAAGGAGCTCTCTATCGCGAAGGCTCATCCAGAAGAAAAGATCATGGAAGAGCTCAAGACGATCTTCGCGAACTGAGTCGACGATCTTAATTTTGCAGAGAAGGGGCCGGCGAGAATAGCTTGGCCCCTTTCTTTTGTCCGAAGTTAGCGCGACGATCCATACCCAGGCTGGTGCGGACCTTCAAACTCTAAAGAGACCCGTAATGGCTCGACATTTGTTTGTTGGAGACTTCTTCTGATGAAAGCCTCGGCGTTGATTGTCGCAGCTGGAAGCGGTACCCGGCTCGGACTCGAGACGCCGAAGGCCTTCGTTCGACTCGGGGGCATGACCCTCCTTGCGCGCGTATTGCGAACCTTGCGATTAGTCGATGCGATCGGAGAAGCGGTGGTTGCCGTGCCTTCGGGGATGGAGCGAGCGGCGCGTGGCGAAGCCAACGCGGTTGGAGTCGAAATTCCGGTGAAGATTACCTCGGGAGGCGCCGAACGCCAGGACTCGGTGCGAATTGCGCTCGCCTTCACCAGCGCCGAGGCCGAAATAGTTGTCGTGCACGATGCGGCGCGTCCTTTCGCCACGCCTGCGATGTTTTCCGAGTGCATCGAGGCTGCGGCGCGCATTGGCGGCGCAATCGCTGCGATTCCGCTTGCAGACACTCTCAAGCGCGTCGATGGAAGATCGATCCAATCTACTCTGACGCGTTCCGGCCTATGGCAGGCGCAGACTCCTCAGGCCTTCAACCGCGCCTTGCTCGTCGAGGCGCACGCTCGCGCCTCAGGAGACGGGACGGTTGCGACCGACGACTCCGACCTGATCGAGCGGCTTGGTGTCCGCGTTGAAGTGGTTGGGGGGTCGCCGCTCAATCTCAAGATAACGACGCCCGACGACCTCGCGATGGCCAATGCGATCGCAGCGCGACTCGGGAGCTAATAAGCCAGTTCCACTTGCCGGATGCCTGCGGCAGCGGGTGATTAGGATTCGCGCGCCGCCGCAGAGGCTCCGCTCGCGACGATTCCCTCGTTGAGGGAGCCGGAGCGAAAACCCTTCAAATCCATTGTGACAAAGCGAAAGCCGATTTGCTTGAACTCGCGGTCGACCCGCTCACGCACTTCGGCCTCCATCAAGCGCGGAATCTCTCGCGATTCGACCTCCAGTCGCGCGACCTCCCCATGAAAGCGAACCCGCGCGACCCTAAAGCCGAGTTCGTGCAGCACTCTCTCGCCACGTTCTACCTTGCGCAACCCCTCGAGTGTGATCTCAGTGCCGTAAGGGAAGCGCGATGAGAGGCAGGGCGAGGCTGGCCGATCCCAGGTCGGCAGCTGCAATTCACGTGACAGGTCGCGGACTTCCGCTTTGGTGAGACCGGCCTCGACCAGAGGATGGCGTACGCGCTTTTCGGTCGCCGCCTGAATTCCCGGCCGATAGTCTTTAAGGTCGTCGAGATTAAGTCCGTCGGCGATCTCGTCGATTCCCAGTTCGCGCGCCTTCACTTCGCATACCGCGAACAGATTGTGCTTACACAAATAGCAGCGATTCAGCGGATTTTGCGCGTAGCCGGGAACGTCGAGTTCGTTCGAATCAATCACCAGGTGGCGCGCTCCTATCCGCTGGGCCATCTCGAGCGCTGTCTGGCGGTCCCAGTCGGGCATAGTCGGCGAAGTCGTGGTGAGCGCGAGTACGCGTTCGCCGATTGTCTCTTGGGCGACCTTGAGCAGGAAGGTCGAATCGACCCCGCCCGAAAACGCGACGATCACTGAACGCATTGGGCGAAAAATTTCACGCAGCCGTTCGAGCTTGTCTGTGAGAGAGCCGTTCATACGCCGAAGTCCATCCGTCATGGATATGGCAGGCCCACTTTGATGTGTCCCGCTAGATTCCTTCGGCCTGGAACAGGTCGGTCGTCAGGTAGCGCTCTCCGGTATCGCAGAACACCACCACCACGACCTTGCCTCGGCCCAGACGCTTGGCTATTTGGAGCGCCGCAAAGCAGTTCGCTCCCGATGAGATTCCGACCAGTATTCCCTCTTCACGTGCGAGGCGTCGTGAATAGAGCGTCGCATCCTCGTCGCTCACGGTGATGATTTCGTCGTAGACGTGAGTATCGAGGTTTTGCGGCACGAATCCGGCGCCGATACCTTGAATCTTGTGGAATCCTGGCTCGCCGCCCGAAAGCACCGGCGAATTTTTCGGCTCGACGGCGACGATCAAAGGTTTGCTCTTCAGATGCTCCCGCAGGTAGCGGCCAGTGCCGCTGATCGTACCGCCGGTTCCCACACCGGAAACGAAGGCGTCGATCCGCTCTAGCTGCTCCACCAGTTCGGGGCCGGTCATATTGTAGTGAACCTCGGGGTTGGCCGGATTGCTGAACTGCTGTGGCATAAAATAGCCGGGATTGCCGCGCACAAGTTCTTCGGCCTTGGCGATCGCGCCGTGCATCCCCCGCGTGTCCGGAGTAAGCACCAGTTTCGCCCCGTAGGCGGCGAGCAGCGAACGGCGCTCCTCGCTCATGGTGTCGGGCATCGTCAGGACGAGGTTGTAGCCCTTGACCGCGCAGACCAGTGCGAGCCCGATACCCGTGTTGCCTGAAGTTGGCTCCACGATCGTATCGCCGGGTTTTATCCGGCCGTCGTGTTCCGCCTTTTCGATCATCGCGAGGCAGATGCGGTCCTTGACGCTGCCCCCGGGGTTGTAGTTTTCAAGCTTGCCCCAGACCTCAGCATCGTCCTTGGCGGGCAACCGATTTAGCCGGACCACCGGAGTATGACCGATCAGGTCAAGGGGCGAGCGGGCGACACTTATCGGCATGGGATCAGATTCTAGCCCTATTTGCGGGTGTTTTGCGACCTCTATAGACCCAAGCGTACGATGCTAGACTGGTCGCGATGGCGCGGTTTGTGAACGAAGTCCCTGATCCACGGCGCGTTCTAGTGATCTTTCCGGGTGCCTTGGGCGATCTCATCTGCGCGCTTCCAGCCCTGCGCACGATCGCCGGGCGAAATCCCGGCTGGGGGATCGAGTTGATGGCGCGGCCGGAATTAGCGCGGTTCGCCGTCGGGCGGATGGGTGTTGCGCGGGGTCATTCGATTGACCGCCGCGAGCTGAGCCATCTGTTTGCAACCGATCGCGACAAATCCTCAGAGGCGCGCGGTTTTTTCGGAGCCTTCCAAAAGATCTACTCGTTTTTTGGCGGCGACGACGCTCGATTCCGGCGAGGGCTTGCCGCGGTGGCGGGCGGCGCGACGGCCTTTATACCGTTTCGCCCGCCCGGCGCCGGACACGTGGCGCAATGCTATCTCGAGGCGCTCGGCCATGCTGACCAGATGACGATTCAGAGCGATGCCAGCGCGCTCCACAGCATTGATGTGCTCGATCAGGACATCGTGGCGGCATCGCAGACGCTCTCGCGCCACGGGCTCGGCCGCGGAGAGTTCCTGCTCATTTTTCCCGGCAGCGGCAGCCCGCGGAAAAACTGGCCGGCGGATAATTTTGCCGCCCTCGCACGGCGGATCAACTCGATCACGAAGCCGGTTATCGTGCTGGGGCCGGCCGAGACCTCGATAGAGTCGCTCTTCCGCACGGAATTCGTGACCCTGAGCCGCTTGGAACTAGGCGAGGTAGCCGGGCTCGCCTGCCTTGCTCGTGGTTTCGTTGGCAATGATTCTGGCGTGTCGCACCTTGCAGCAGCATCCGGCGCTCGAGGAGTTGTCCTGTTCGGTCCGACCGATCCAGAACGTTGGTGTCCTCTCGGCCATGTTGATGTAGTGCGGCGCGAGCCGTTGGATAAGCTGCCGTTCGAAGAGGTTGCGGCAAAGCTGCGGGCGAGCCTGACAATTGCCGACGGCGATGATTAGAATGGTGACTGGAGGCGTGTTTGACTCGAAAAAAAGCGGAGGCTAGCTTCAACAGGCTATGATGCGCCGTCTCCCAAGGCGCGAAAGCCCGCCGAAGGGGGCTGAGGGTACCGGCCCTGCGGGTTCCATCCGGGTAGCCGTTGGGCCAAGCTAAAATTATGTCAAGTATGTTCAAGACAACGGTTTTGCTGGCGGCTCTGACCGGCCTCATCATGCTGTTCGGGCAGCTGCTTGGCGGCCGGGGCGGACTCGAAATCGCGTTTGTGTTCGCGATCGCGATGAATTTTTTCAGTTACTGGTTTTCGGACAAGATGGTGTTGCGGGCTTACGGGGCGCAGCCCCTCGACCCTTCTAATGCACCGGAACTCTATTCGATCGTGAACGAATTGGCGCAATCGGCGCAAATTCCGACCCCGCGCTTGTACCTTATCGATACCGATACGCCCAACGCCTTCGCCACCGGACGCAATCCGCGGCACGCGGCAGTTGCCGTCACGCGCGGCATCATGCGGATTTGCAATCGCGAAGAGTTGAAGGGCGTGCTGGGGCACGAGCTATCGCACGTGCTAAACAGGGATATCCTGGTGAGTTCGATCGCGGCGACTTTGGCCGGGGTAGTTATGATGCTGGGGACTTGGGCGCGATGGGCCGCGATCTTCGGCGGCTTCGGCGGACGCGACGAGGACGAGCGTGGCGGTGCGCTCGGTATGCTGGTGATGGCGATACTGGCGCCACTGGCGGCGACCATGATCCAGCTCGCGATTTCGCGCACGCGCGAATATCAGGCTGATGCGAGTGGCGCGAAGCTTACGCACCATCCACTGTATCTGGCCAACGCGTTGCGCAAACTCGAAGCGGCCAACGAGCGGATGCCTCTGCCGGACGCAACACCCGCGACCGCCCATCTGTTTATCGTCAACCCGCTCAGCTCCGGACTCTTTGCTCGGCTCTTCTCGACTCATCCTCCGATCGAGGAACGCATCCGGCGGCTTGAGCACATGACTCACGGTGTCTGATCCGCATGAATTCCGAGGAAGAAAAGCCTAAGGCCTTCAAGGTCGACGATCGGCGGCGCTTCTCGGCGGAGGGGGAGCTGAAGCCCGAGTTTCGCGGCGCCGACCAGACCGGTCAGCAGAGCCAGGGTCCGGAGGCCGTCGTGCTGCCGAGTGGGTCCGCGGTTAAAACGGGCGTAACTAGCCCGGTTCCGCCGACCGGCGAGGCCACGGAAATAAGCTTCGCGACCTTTATGGTCGGGCTTTCGACGCAAGCGCTTTTCCATCTTGGTGAGATCGCCGATCCGCAGGGCGGAGAGCCGCAGGCGGATCTCCCGGCGGCGCAGCAGTTGATCGACATTATCGGGATGCTCAAGGAGAAGACGCGCGGTAATCTCGACCACGACGAGCAGACTCTGCTGGATGCGATCCTGTTCGAGCTCAGGATGAAATACGTCGAACGAGCGCGCCAGGCGCCGCGTTAGGCGAGAACCAGGGTCCGCAAAGGTTCAACAGGGAAGCGGACCAGGACGATGAGGCACAGGATTCCCGTCAGAGAAGTTCTACTGGGATTCTCGATCGTGGTCGCATTAGCGGCGCACGCTTCGGCGGCGCCTGCCAGCAGCCATTTCTGGATCGACCTTGGCGAACGGGTGCCCGAGGCGCAGAATCTGCCAGATTTTATCGACCTCGCGGCCAAGCTTTCACCCGCGGTGGTCAACATTTCGACCGAGCAAAAGAGCCCACGTCATCAATTCGAAGGCGACACTCCTGAGGACGCGCCGGGCCCTTCGACCCAGCCGTTCGAAAACTTCGGCGGGGAGCATCAACGCAGCCTCGGCTCAGGCTTCGTGATCAACAAGAGTGGGTACATCCTGACCAACGACCATGTGATCGAGGACGCCCGGCAAATCATGGTCTCACTCAAGGACGGCCATCAGTACCGCGCGAAGGTCGTGGGCCGCGATTCCAAAACCGACGTTGCGTTGATCAAAATCGACGTTCCTTATCCCTTGCCGGTGACGCCGCTGGGAGATTCGGATGAACTCCGGGTGGGAGAATGGGTAATGGCGATCGGGAACCCCTTCGGTTTCGACCATACGGTAACGGCCGGGATCGTCAGTGCCAAAGGACGGTTTATCCCCGGTAATTACGACGAGTTCATCCAGACCGATGCGTCAATCAACCCGGGCAATTCAGGCGGACCCTTGATAAATCTGCACGGGGCCGTCGTCGGTGTGAACTCGGCGATTTATACGCGCACTGGCTCGAGCATGGGTATCGGTTTCGCGATTCCGGTCAACCTGGTCAAGAACGAGCTGGCACAGCTTCGCGACAGCGGCCGGGTGAAGCGCGGATGGATCGGGGTTAGTATTCAGGACGTCCCGCCCGAAATCGCGCTGAAAGACGGGCTCGACGAAAACCAGGGCGCGTTGATTACTGGCATCATGGACAACAGCCCGGCCAAGGCCGCCGGCCTCAGGGACGGCGATCTCATAGTCGAGTTCGATCACCATCAGATCGGTGAATCGCAGCAGTTACCGCTGCTCGTAGGCGGCACGCCTGCCGGGCGCACGGTGACGATTAAGGTGATTCGCGGTCGGCAGGCGCGCCAGATTCCGGTTACCGTTGTCGCCTCGCGTGAAGAGGAAGCAACCGGAAGCGAGCAAGGCGCTGCCCCCGAGATGATCGGAGCGCTGGTCCGCGAACTCAGCCCCGAACTTATTCGCGAGCGCAAACTCGGCGACTCCGGTGGCGTCGTGGTGTCGTCAGTGGCTCCAGACAGCCCGGCGCAGTCCGCTGGAATCAGGCCCGGCGACATCATCCTCGAGGTCAACCGCCATCGAGTCAAAAACGTCGATTCCTACCAACGCGAATTAAAGGCGAAGGGACCCGCCGGGATTATTCTGCTGCTTGTGAACCGCGACAAACAGATCATTTTTATACCAATCAAGTAATGTGTCAAGGATGAAATCGCGGTGATCTTGTGGATAAGGGGGGCGGAGGGGCTGCAACCGCGTAATCGATGAAGCTCAAACGCGCGGTGAAAATAGCGCTGTTCGCGGTTTGCGTTATCGCCTTGTTCGCGATCCCGCCCGCTGTTTACGAATTCCTCTCCTACTACAATTCGCTGGATCAGGAGTTGGTAACCCGCTTTTCGGGCAAGCGGTGGACTATCCCGTCCCTGGTTTATTCCGATACGACCACGATCTATCCGGGGCAAAGGCTGGCCGATATCGGCTTTTTCGAGCGACTGGCGCGGCTCAATTATCATCGTGCCGAGCCCGCCCGGATCGCTGCGCGTGGGGAGTACAGTTACGATCAAAAGACCAACCGTCTCGTAATCTTCCTGCACAGCTTCCGCTATCCCTACAGGGATTTCCCCGGCGAGTTGATTGATATGAAGATCGGCCCGACTGGGACGATCCAGACGATCGAAGACGGGGTGACGCACAAGCCGGAGTATTCGATTGAACTGGAGCCAGAAGCCCTTGGGGCAATCTTCCAGGGCGATTGGGAACAGCGTCGACTGGTGCCATTGGCCGATTTGCCGCCCGCCTTTATCGACTCCGTGCTTGCCGCCGAGGACCATCGTTTCTACGAACATCACGGCATCGACCTGGTGCGGATTGCGAAGGCGGCCTGGATCGATTTCACCGCGGGACATGTCGTGCAGGGTGGTTCTACGCTGACGCAGCAGCTCATGAAGAACTTCTTCCTCACCAGTCAGCGGGACTGGCATCGCAAGATCAAAGAGGCGTTGATGGCGTATATCGCCGAGCGACGCTACTCGAAGGACGAGATTCTGGAGAACTATCTCAACGATATCTACCTGGGGCAGCGGGGGCAGGAAGGGATCTATGGAGTTTGGGAGGCGTCGGAATTCTTCTTTTCCAAGGAACCGCGTGATCTAACCATCGCGGAGATGGCGACGGTCGCAGGGATGATCCGGTCGCCTAATCATTTCAACCCGATCCGGCATAACGCGCAAGCGCGAATTCGGCGGAACGAAGTGCTTGGTTCGATGCTCCAGGACGGGTACATCAGCAAAGCCGCCTACGACCTGGCAGTTACGCAGCCACTACGCACGCGCGAACCCTACACTGAAAGCAACGACGCACCCTACTTTGTCGACTATGTAAAGCATGAATTGGCGGAGCGCTATCCGCCGTCGGTGCTGACGGGCGAAGGTCTAAGGATTTTCACGACGCTCGACGTGCACATAGAGAAGCAGGCGGAAGCGGCGATTGCGGAAAATCTCGCTGCGCTTGAAGCAAAGCATCCGTCACTGCGGCGCAAAGAAAAGAACCAACAGCTCGAATCCTGCCTGTTAGCGATTGAACCGCAGACCGGGAAAATCCGCGCAATGATGGGCGGGCGCGATTATCGTGAGAGCCAGTTCAATCGGATCACGCAATCAAAGCGTCAGCCCGGCTCCGCGTTCAAACCGGTTACCTACCTGGCCGCGCTACAGGAGACTCTCGACGGCGGTCCCGAGCGCTTTTTGCCGACCAGCTATATCGAGGATTCGCCGTTTACCTGGCAGTATGCGAACGACATGAGCTGGACGCCGAGAAATTACAAGAACCGATATTTCGGACGCGTCACGCTCGAGTTTGCACTCGAGGAATCGCTCAACTCGGCGACTTCGCGTCTGGCCGACACGATCGGGCTCGACCGGGTCCGCGACATGGCGGCCAAACTCGGCTTTGGTGATTTGCCACCCTATCCTTCGATTGTGCTGGGCGGAATCGAGGTTTCGCCAATGCAAATCGCGCGAATGTACGCGATTCTGGCAAACGAAGGGATGGAAGTGCCGCCGTATGCGGTTACAGCCGTCGTCGATCAGCATGGTAACGTAATCGAAGGCCACGAGCTCAAGGCTGAAGAGGTACTCTCTCCTGAACTTGCATACACAATCGACTTCATGCTCGAGCAGGTGATCAATCACGGCACTGGCGTGGGCGCTCGCAGGGTGGGCTTCACGCGGCCGGCGGCAGGCAAAACCGGAACTACCAACGACTCGAAGGACGCGTGGTTCGTTGGCTTCACGCCCAACCTGCTGTCTGTGGTCTGGACTGGATTCGACCAGAAGGAGGCGCTCGGCCTGACCGGTGCCGAGGCTTCCTTGCCGGCGTGGGCAGCTTTTATGAAGGCCGCCACATCCTCACGACCCGAAACGAATTTCCCGGTTCCGCCCGGCGTGGTCGAAGCGAAGGTCGATCCGCTGACGGGCTATCTGGCGGGCCCGTACTGCCCGGTCACGATTGAGGGAGTATTCCCGGCGAGCATGGCGCCGACGCAAACCTGCCCTTTTCACACTTCGGCCACCGCCGCGTCGGGGGCCTCGGCTGAGCCTAGCGAGGCAAGCGACGAAGAGACCACGCCGGACGATTCGCCCAACGACTGATGAAATACGCGGCGTCAACTCTGGTGGTAGCGTGGATCGTAGGGCTGTTCATGAGCCTCGCAGCCCCGTGTGACTCCGCCGCAGCTTCGACGAACCGGTATATCAAGTTAATGCAGAGGCCGCAGCCGCTGAGGATCGCGCAAATCTCGGAAGAGGACGTACCCGCGACCCGCGCGCCAGGTTCCGAAACCGGCGGCGACACCAGCCCAAATGACGGTTCGCAGGCGGCCGAGGCCCCCGGTGCGCTAGGCGACTGGGAGCGACTGCCCAACGACACCTCGGCAGCACCTGCTGAGCAAACGCAGTCAACGCCGGTGGCCGCGGACACTGCGGCTACCGCGTCGGGCCCGATCGCACAGGACAGCACGGATTCGGTCGCCGCACCGGCGTCCTCGGCGAGCCCGGCGGCTTCGCCAGCAAGTCTCCCTGATAGCGCTACGCTCGGGCCGCCACCGGCTCTCGACGCAAGCACGATCACGACCACTCCGGATCCGAGCGAGGCCCCGCTTGACCACGAGATCCGAACCGCCGAGAGCCCCTCGCTTGTCGCTTCGATGCGCCTTACCGAAGACGCGCGCAGGCAGCTTGCCAGGGGCGAACCCGACGACGCGATTCGCACGCTCGGCCGCGCGGTCTCGATTGAGCCGGCCAATCCGTTCGAGTATTTCTATCTCGGCCGAAGTTACATGGCGAAGAAAAATTATCCGCAAGCACTCACATTTTTTAAGCGGGCCGAAATCGGACTCGCCTCGCAGCCCGATTGGCAGGGCGCGGCACTGAGCTACGAAGGAGCCTGTTACGAGGTTCTGGGTAAGACAGTTGACGCCGCAAAGGCATATCAACACGCGCTGGCGCAAGCGCCTAACAATTTAATGGCGCGAGTTGGGTACAGCCGGCTCGCGGGCAGCATCGCACCGCCGCTCGCCCCCAGTGCGTCTTTGGCTCCATCCGCAGACCAGGCCGAAGCAGGCCCGCCAATCGAGGCTCCTGCCCCGCCTCCGCCGGCTCAGCCCTCGCCTCCGCCCGCTGCGCCGCCAGCCCAGTGAAGCCGTTGCTGATTCTGGGAATTGAATCTTCTTGCGACGACGCCGCTGCGGCGGTAATCGAGACCGATCGTCCGGGTCGCGCGGTCGTGCGTGGGAGCACGGTCGCAAATCAGGATGATATCCATTGCGCTTACGGGGGCATCGTGCCCGAACTCGCTTCGCGAAACCACGTTATCACGATCCAGCCAGTGACTGAGCGCGCGATGGAGTTGGCCGGATGCTCCCTGGGCGAGATTCACGGTATCGCTGTGACGCGGGGGCCCGGACTCGTCGGCTCGCTGCTCGTCGGACTGATGTACGCCAAAGGGCTCGCGCACGCCGCGGGCCTGCCGGTTGTTGGCGTCAATCATCTCGAAGGCCATCTGCTCGCCCCGATGATCGAACACGAGCTGACAATGCCGTACCTCGCACTGGTGGTCTCCGGCGGCCATACGGCGCTATTCGTAGTGGAGGACTTCGGCCGCTACCGCAAGCTCGGTTCGACGCGCGACGATGCGGCGGGCGAGGCCTTCGACAAGGTCGCGAAGTTGATGGGTCTTGGCTATCCCGGAGGAAAGATAATCGACGACCTGGCGCGACGCGGAAATCCGAAGCGGATCAAATTTCCGCAGGCGCGGATCAAGTCGGCGCCTCTTGATTTCAGTTTCAGCGGAATTAAGACGGCGGTTGCCCTGTTTCTTGCGAGCGCTACCGAGGGCGCGACAGTGGCCGAAGATCTTGCAGCGAGTTTCCAGGAGGCGGTAGTCGAGATGCTCGTGCGACCAACGATCGCGGCCGCGCGCGAACTCGACGCCGGTACAATTGTTCTGACCGGCGGGGTCGCTGCGAACTCGCGGCTGCGCACGCGGCTGGCCGAAGCCGCTGAGGCCGATGGCCGCCGCCTGATTGCACCTTCCCTCAGGTACTGCACAGACAATGCGGCGATGATCGCGCTGGCCGGCAGCTACCGGCTGCTGCGCGGCGATCGTGATCCGCTGTCGATGGACGCCGAGGCTAGCCTTCCCTTGTGAGTTCCCTGTCGCCCAGCCCAGCGCGAGCGCTCTCCTCCCTGGCCGTGCGTCCGCGCAAATCCCGTGGCCAGAACTTCCTGGTCCAGCCGGCCGTCGCCGCCCGTATCGTAGCGGCGCTGAAGATTCAGCCGGGCGATACGGTGGTCGAGATCGGACCCGGGCTAGGCATTTTGAGTGAACTGCTGGCGCGCGAGCCGCTGCGCCGCCTTTGCCTGGTCGAGGTAGATCCGAGACTCGCGGCCCGGCTGGCCGCACATTTCCAGGCCGACTCGCGCACCGAGGTTCTCAACCGCGACTTTCTCGCGACCGATTTATCCGCGCTCGCGGCAGCGTCGCCGGTGCGCGTGATCGGCAACCTGCCGTTCAATATAGCAAGCGCGATCCTCGAGCGGCTTCGCGAATTTCACGAAGTGATCACGCGGATGGTCCTGATGTTTCAGCGGGAGGTGGCGGAGCGGATTCGCGCACGCGCAGGAAGCCGCGCCTACGGTGCACTGAGCGTATTCACGGCCCTTTACTGGGATGTACAGAGCCATTTCCGCGTGGCGGCCGGCAGCTTTCATCCGCGGCCCGAAGTCGATGCTGAAGTGCTGGTGCTGGCCCCGCGACCTGCGTTGGCCTTCGCGCCCGAGGAGGAGAAGAGAGTGCTCGCGACGGTACGTGCGGCGTTTTCGGCCCCGCGCAAAACGGTCCGCAACTCACTGGCCGGCGGCCTCGGACTGGACGCTCCGGCAGCCGAAGCGGCGCTCAAGCGCGCCGCGATCGATCCCGCCGCCCGTCCCGGCACGCTTGCGACCGCCGACTTCGTGCGCCTGGTGCGCGCTCTCGGTCCGCTGGCCCGGGTGGAGGTCGCACGCGATGCCTGAGTTGCCGGAAGTCGAATCCTTGCGGCGGATCCTCGCGAGATCGGCGGCCGGGCGCAGGATGATGAGCGCAACCGTAAGAGAGGGCCGCTTGCGCCGTGCAGTGTCGCGCGACCTGCCTGCGGCCGTGACTGGACGGACGGTCCAAAGCGTCGGCCGGCGCGCCAAGTACCTGTTGATCGAACTGAGCGGTGGGCAGGTGATAATGGTGCATCTGGGAATGAGCGGCAGCCTGACCCACCGGCGCGACGGCTTCGATCCGGGGGCGCTTGATCCGCGACACGACCACGTGGAATTCGCGCTCGACGACGGCAGCCGCCTCGTTTACAACGATCCGCGCCGTTTCGGCCTGATGAAGGTCGTCGCCCGCAGCCATCTCGATTCAACCGAGGAATTGAAAGGGCTCGGGCCGGAGCCGCTTGGCAGCGACTTCAACGCCGCATACTTGTGGCAGATCACGCGCGGACGCGCTGCGGCAATTAAGAACGTCCTGATGGATCAGAGGGTGGTCGCAGGAGTCGGGAATATCTACGCTTCGGAGATTCTTTTTCGCGCGCAGGTAAGACCGACTCGCCCGGCGGGGAAGGTCACGCGAGCTGAGGTGGCGCGCATCGTCGAGCATACTGTGCAGGTACTCCGCGAAGCGATCGGCCGGCGCGGCACTACGTTTCGCAGTTACCGCGATTCGCGAGGCCAGCCCGGACGCTTTGCAGAACGGCTGCGGGTTTACGACCGCGCAGGCAAGCCGTGTCCGGCCTGCACTACGGCGATTCGCAGCGTGATAGTCGGCCAGCGCTCGAGTTTCTATTGTCCCCGCTGCCAGAAGTAGGCGCCCCAAGCTCGAGGACGATGGCGCGGCGGGCGGCCGCAACGTAAGCTTGAAGGCGTGGCCGAGCTGACGATCCGCACGCCGGCGCGTATCGCCATCTGCGATATCACCGCCGAAGTTAACAATGCACTCGCGCAGACGGGCGCGCGAGACGGGGTCTGCAACCTCTTCGTGCCGCATACGACGGCCGCGGTTATCGTCTCGGAGAACTGGGACCCGGACGTTACCGCCGACCTGCTAGCGCATCTCGAGCGGGTTGTGCCGCGCGACGGCGGCTTCAAGCATTCGGAGGGAAATTCCCAGGCGCACATCCTCTCGGTGATGCTCGGCACATCGATCGTTATCCCGGTGAGCGGTGGGAAACTTGCGCTCGGGCGATGGCAGGGCGTGATGCTGGCGGAATTCGACGGCCCGCGCGAACGCACGGTGAGGTTGAGCGTGGTGAGGGCAGGTTGAGGGGTTGATGGAGATACCGCGGGGGATTGCCGCGCTGTTCTGCTTTGTCGTGGGCGCGAGCGTAGGGAGCTTCGTCAATGTGGTGGCGTACCGCCTGCCGCGCGAAATCTCGATCGCCGCACCGAGATCGTTCTGTCCTCGATGTAACCGCCCGATCCCGGTTTGGGCGAACATTCCGATGGTCGCCTACATCGGTTTGCGTGGGAGATGCCTCATGTGCGGCGGTGCCATTCCCTTCCGCTACTTCCTGACTGAACTCGCGTTGGCCAGCGCCGCCGCCTATCTCTATCTCAGCTTTCCGTTTGGCGACGCCGTTGCCCGTTTCGCGTTGTGCGCCGGGCTCTTCGCGGTGGCGTTAATCGACTACGATTGGCGGGTAATTCCGAACATAATCACCTTTCCCGGGATCCCGATCGGGATCGTTGCCGCATGGCTGCTGATGCCGGAGGTTGGGTGGCGCAACTCGGCCTTGGGCGTCTTGGTCGGGGCCGGTTTTCTCTTCATAACGGGCGAACTTTACATGCTGATCCGTGGTGCCGAGGGTGTCGGCCTTGGCGATGTTTGGCTTATGGGTGCGATCGGTGCGTTTCTCGGGTGGGCGGGCGTGCTGTTCACGTTGTTTGTCGGGTCAATACTCGGCGCGATCGGCGGCATCGCTTTCGGGCTGGCCGGTGGGGCACCGCCTCCGCCGGAGGAAGAGGTGCCCAAAGCTATCGCCGACGTCACAGGTGCGGCGCGAGTGGGCGAGAACGAAGCCGAGTCGTCGCTGTTGCAGACTGCGGTACCGTTCGGACCGTTCCTGGCTCTGGCGGCTGGAATCTTTGCGCTCTTCCAACCGCAGCTTGCACGTTGGTATTTTTCGGGCTGATGGGAACCGGAATCTTTATCACGCTCGAGGGAGTTGAAGGCTCGGGCAAAACCACGCAGGCGGCGATTCTGGCCGATGCGCTGAGGACGCAAGGACGCCGCGTGACGGTGACGCACGAGCCGGGTGGGACACGCGCCGGGGAGGCGATTCGCGCGATCTTCCTCGATCCCGCGGTCTCGCTCCAAGTCGCAACGGAATTGTTGCTGGTGCTTGCCGACCGCGCGCAGCATGTACGTGAGAAACTGCGTCCGGCGGTGGCAGCCGGTGAGATCGTGATTTCCGACCGCTATTCCGATTCAACCGTCGCCTACCAGGGCTATGGGCGCGGCTTCGATCTCAAGCTGCTCGGCGAACTGAATCATCTGGCCAGCGACGGGATGCGTCCTGATCTTACAATTGTGCTCGATTGTCCGGCCGAGACCGGACTCACGCGCACGCGAGCGCGGGTGCGGGGCAACGAGCGCGGCCCCGACCGCTTCGAGGGCGAGCGGATCGAGTTTCATCGCCGAGTCCGGGACGGCTTTCTGACGATCGCGCGTAATGAGCCGGGGCGCGTAACCCTGATCGACTCGACGCGCGAGACAGCGGCGGTCAGCGCGGATATTCTTAGCGCGGTGGCCGCTATGCTGAAGCGCCGATGAGCTTTGCCGGAATCGCAGGAAATCGCGAAGTGGTCACGGCCCTGACCGTCGAACTGAGCCGTCGCCCGTCGCACGCCTATATGCTGGCGGGGCCCCGGGGCGTGGGTAAGGCGTTGGTGGCAGCCGGTCTCGCGCACAGCATTTTGTGCGAGCGATCCCCCGGGGTCGGATTTTGCTGTACCCCGGAGAATTGCCCGCCGCGCAACGCGCCCGCTTCGTCACGCGGACGGACCGGAGCGTCCTCCACTTCGAAATGCCAGTGTTGCGCCGCGTGCGTACAGATTGCGGCCGGGGTTCATCCCGACTTCAATTACGTCGCGCGCTATCCGAACCGGGTCGAAGTGCTGATCGAACAGGTGCGCGACCTGATCGAGCGGCTGGGCGTACGGCCGATGCGCGGTGACCGGCGCGTCGCGATCCTTGACGACGCCGAAACGCTCAATCTGCCCGCGCAAAACGCGCTGCTCAAGACGCTGGAGGAGCCACCCGGCCACACCATCATCTTCGTCGTGACCGACAGCGAACGCGCGCTGCTGGACACGGTGCGGTCGCGCTTGCGTCCCGTCAGGTTCGGCCCGCTCGCGGCCGCCGAGATCAGCGCAGTGTTGGCGGCACGCGCAGCTTTGCCACCCGAGCGCGCGCAAGCTTTGGCACGGCTAGCCCGTGGCAGCATCAGCCGAGCGTTAGCATTGGCGGAGGGAAATGAGCCGCCTGTGCGGGAATTGATCGAGGCGTTGAGCCGCGCGCGAGTGCTGGACTTCGCTGGAGCCCAGGCGATCGCCCAGGATTTCTTCGGCTCGCGCGAGTCGGCCACCGGCAATTTCGAGCTAATCGCGCGAATCCTCGAGGAGATGCTATGCTTCAAGCTGCTCGGGGCGGAGTTGAACGCGCCTTCTCCCGAAACCGCCCGGATTATGGCTGATATCGCAAAAGCGCTGGACGCGACGACGATTGCGAACCTGCTCGAAGGCGCGCTCCAGGCGGCCGGCGCCATCGAGGCGATGGCGAATTCGCGGCTTCAAGCCGAGCAATGGTGGATCGCGGCGGGAGAAGCATTGAGGGGTGAATAGTGGCGGGCGACACGGATCCTTTCGCGGGCAACGGTGAACTGCCGAAAATCGTCGCAGTCAGCCTTCAGCACGCGGGGCACCTTTACAACTATTTGAGCGCCGGATTGACGCTTAGGCGCGGCGACCGCGTGCTGGTCGAGTCCGAGGCGGGGACTCGCATCGGCACGATCGTGATCGAACCGCATGAGCCGGCCCTGACGCTCGACCTGGCCTCGATGCGTCCGGTGGTGCGGGTTGCCGATGAACGCGATTTCCGGGCTGAGGAGGAGTCGCTCAGCCGCGAAGGTCAGGCGGAGCGGCTGTGCGTGGAGCGGATTCGCGAACGCGGGCTCGCCATGAAGCTCATCAAGGTCGACTACACCTATGACGGCCGCAAGGCGATCTTCTACTTCACCGCGGAGAGCCGGATCGATTTTCGCGAGCTGGTGCGCGACCTGGCGAATACGCTGCGCGTGCGCGTCGAGATGAAGCAGATCGGCGCCCGCGATGAGACCAAGGTTACCGGCGGAGTCGGACCGTGCGGACGCGAGTTGTGCTGCTCGTCGTTCCTGCGCGACTTCGAGGCGGTGACCGTAAAGATGGCGCGCGAGCAGGGCCTGGCGCTCAATCCTTCGCGGCTGGCCGGGATGTGCGGCCGGCTCAAATGCTGCCTGCGTTACGAATACGCAACCTACCTCGAACTCAAGCGCTCGTTGCCCAACACCGGCAAGCGTGTGCAGTCCGTCAAGGGCAACGGCAAAGTGCTGCGGCAGAATACCCTCAAGCAGACCGTACTGATTCAACTTGATGAGGACGGCGGCGTAGTCGAAGTGACGCTTCAGGACCTGGTCGACGCGCGCAAGGAGAAGGGCAACGAACCAAGCGCATGAGCCCCCGCTTGCGTGACGCAAGCGCATACCCGATGAGCGAGCGAATCCATTTAACCACCGCGATCTTCTACTGCAACGGGACGCCGCATGTCGGCAGCGCTTACGAAGCCTTGGCGGCGGACGTTTTCGCGCGGTATCAGCGCCGCAAGCTCGGCCGCGACAACGTGACCTTCCTTTCAGGCACAGACGAGCATGGCGACAAGATTCGCCGCGCCGCGATCGCGCAGGGACTCGCGCCGAAGGCATACACCGACAAGATGAGCGAACTGTTCCGCGAGGCCTTCGCTGGTCTCAACGTGAGTTTCGACTACTGGGTGCGCACGACCGATCCCACGCACGAAGCATTCGTCCAGCAGATGCTCGAGCGGACGCGGGCGAAGGGGAATATCGAGTTCAAGGAATACGAGGGGCTCTATTGTGTCGGCTGTGAGCGCTTCTACACCGAAAAGGAGCTGCTGCCCGGCAATCTCTGCCCGACGCACAACCAGCCGGTCGAGCTGATCAAGGAAAGCAACTATTTCCTCAAGATTGAGCAATTTCGCGAAGAGGTGCGGCGCAAGATCGAGTCGGATGACTTTATGATCCGTCCGGAGCGCTACAAGAACGAAGCGCTCAACATGCTCGCCGAGCCGCTCAACGACCTCTGCATCTCGCGCCCGAAGGCAAGAATGGACTGGGGAATCGAGGTGCCGTTCGACGACAAGTACGTCACCTACGTTTGGTACGACGCCTTCTGGGCCTACGTGAGCGAGCCCGCCACCCGGCTCGGGCTCGACGCCTTTGTACGCGACGTCTGGCCGCATACCGATCACTTCATCGGCAAGGACATCCTGAAAACTCACGCCGTGTATTGGCCGCCGATTCTGCTCGCGGCCGGACTGCCGCTGCCGCGCCATTTGAATGTCCATGGATGGCTTAACTTCGGCGGGTCGCGGATGTCCAAAAGCTCCGGCAACGTGCGCGATCCGGTGTCCTACGAGAAGGCGTTCGGCCCGGACGTGTTGCGCTACTTCGTGATGCGCGAGGTGGTGTACGGACTCGACGGCGATTTTTCCGAGGAGCGGCTGACTGAGCGCTACAACGCTGACCTGGCAAACGACCTAGGCAACCTCGTCAGTCGCGTACTCGCGATGGCGCAGCGGTATCTTGGCAGCGAGATCAAAACTGCACCGTCGACGAGCGAGGACGGGCACGGCCGCAACCTGGCTGAAGCAAGCTCCGGGCTCGCGGCGCGCGTTGGTCCGCTGGTCGAGGAACTTGCGATGAATCGCGCACTGGAGACTTTGTGGCAGGGATTGGACATCGCGAATAAGTACGTTGCCGCTACCGCCCCGTTCACGCTTGCGAAGGATCCTGCGAACATGCCGCGCGTCGAGAGGATCCTTGCAAACCTGCTCGAAGCCCTTCGTGTGATCGCCGATACGCTCGAACCCTTCATGCCAGTTACGGCGGCCAGGATTTTCGACATGCTGAATGTCGACGAAGCGACCGCGCGCAAACCGTACGGCGAAGGTCTGCGGCCGGGGCACAGAGTGAAAGCGCCGGTCGCGCTCTTTCCGCGAATCGAGAAGCCCAAAGCGTGACCTCGACTTATTCGTTAGTCGATACCCATTGCCACCTGGCGGACCCCAAACTCCGCGATGATGTCGAAGGTATACTCGCCCGCGCACGCGAAGCCGGCGTTCGGACGGTCATTTCGGTTGGTGCCATTGGCTCGATCGAGACCGACCGGCTGACGGTCGAAATCGCAAATAACCATGACGACGTATATGCCGCCGTTGGCGTGCATCCTCATGATGCGAAGGATTGCGACCCGGCACGAATCGCGCGGTTGCGCGAGCTGGCACACTCGCCCAAGGTCGTCGCCATCGGCGAGAGCGGGCTCGATTTCCATTACATGCATTCGCCGCAACCGGCGCAGGAGGCGTCGCTCCGCAGTCATCTGGAACTTGCCGCCGACTTTGACAAGCCAATCGTGATTCATTGCCGCGACGCCGAGACTCGCTTGCTTGCGATCATTCGTGAAGTTGGAATCTCGAAGCGGGGCGGCGTGATCCATTGCTTTACGGGGGACGCGGCGGCGGCGCGCGAATTCCTCGCGCACGGGTTTCATATCTCGTTCTCGGGGATCTTGACGTTCAAGAATGCGGCGGCGATTCGCGAGGCCGCGCGAATGGTTCCCGATGATCGCGTGATGGTCGAGACCGACGCGCCCTACCTCGCACCCGAACCCTATCGCGGCCAGCGCAACGAGCCCGCGTACGTTACGCGAACCCTGGAAGCCATGGCGCGAGTGCGCGGGATCGACGCGGTCGCGTTGGCCACTATGACTAGCGACAACGCGGCGCGTTTGTTCGCTTTGCCGTTGGCCTGAAGCGCCGCGGTTCTATCGCGTCCCGCGACGGCGGAACGCTTCGGCCAGCGCGCGAGCGATCGGCGCAAAGTCACCGACCAGTCCAAGATTGGCGCGCTCGAAGATCGGCGCGTCCGGATCCGTGTTGATCGCGACGACCGTCTCCGCCCGTTTGATACCCACGGTATGATTCGGCACGCCGCGGATACCAAGCGAAAAGTAAAGCCGCGGCTCGATGGTCTTGCCGGTAAGGCCGACCTGCAACTGGCGCGGGACCCATCCCTGGTCGGTCACGCGCCGCGTCGCGCACATCGCGGCCCCAAGCGCGTGGGCCAACTCCTTGGCACGCTCGACGCCTTCCGGCCCGCCGACTCCCATGCCAAGACCAACCACGACCTCGGCGCCGTCGAGCGGAGCGATCGAATCGTCCAGGATCGAGGTTGCCCGCACCAGACGCGTCAGCGGCTTGCCGAGCTCGACACGCACCGTCTCGATTTCCGCCTCGCGCCGCGGATTCGGCCGTGCGAGCATAAGCACCCCTTGGCGCACGGTAGCCATCTGCGGATGAGTCTTCGAGAGGATCGGCGCGACAATATTGCCGCCGAACGCGGGCTTGAGCGCGACCATGCGCCCCTCGGCGTCGAGTTCGAGCCCTATCGCATCGCCGGTCAGGCCCAGCCGCAGGCGCGCTGCGAGCCGCGGGCCCCAATCGCGGCCACGCTCGCTCGCGCATAGCAGCAGAGCCCAAGGCCTCCGCTCGCGTACCAGTCTCGCCATCGCCTCTGCGGCGGTGTCAGGAGAATAGTTCTCGAGCGCCGGATGGTCGACGATGATTATACGGTCGGCGCCGTAGCTCGCGAGCAATCCCGCGCGTTTTGCGATCGCACCGGGAAAGCCCACCGCGACCAATGAGCCACCAAGCTGCGTCGCCAGCACGTCGCCCGCCGAAAGCAATTCCAGGCTGCCGAGGGTTACCGCGCCGGCAAGATTGGTCTCGACCACGACCCATACGTCCTTGCCGCGGACGGGTTTGCGAATCGTCTCACCGATCGGACGCTGCTTGCGTACTCGCGGGACCAGCGCGCCGATCCGGTCGAGCTCGCCAATCACGAGTTCCGCCGCGCGCTCGGGATCAACCGCGTCGATCATCCTGCACTCGACCTTCGGCGACTCCTGGGCCCGCACCCCTTGCACCGAGGTCGGTGAACCCGCGAAGCCGAATTGCCCCGCTTCGTCCGTGAGGTCGCCGGCGCGAACGGACCTGATCGCCTTGGACATCGCCGCTTCGCGCGTTTTGGGGTCGATCTTGATCGGGTTGATCAGTCTTTCCGCGCACGTGAGCAGCGCCGGCATCCGGCATTCCGCCTCTTCAATGCCTTCGTCGCTCTCGCGTTCGGCAAAGATGGATTGCCCCTCGATACGCAGCTTGCGTACGCCGGCGATCTGCGCGATCCCGAGCAGTTCCGCGATTTCGGGACCAACCTGCCCGGTTTCCGCGTCGAGCGAATATTTGCCGAGCAGGATAAGGTCGAAATTGTGGGGTGCGAGCCACAATGCTAAGGCACGCGCGGTGGCCAGCGTGTCGGAACCGGCGAAGGCGCGGTCCTCGAGATGGACCGCGTGGTCCATCCCCATACCGAGCGCATCGACCAGCACCTCGCGCGCTTGCGGCGGACCCATCGTGATCACCGTGGTCTCGGCGCCGGCGCGCTTCTTCAGATCGACCGCCTGCGCGATGGCACGCAGGTCGTACGCGCTCATCACATTGACCCCGTCGCGCTTGATCGTTTTGCTGACCGGATCGAAGTTGGCATCCTCGACCAGCGGAATCTGTTTGACACAAACGGCGATTTTCAACACCCGCTTAATCCTCGCGATTTAAGTAATCAACCCGCCGCTCCATTGCAAAGGGACACTGGCGTGCGGCGTGGTTCGCTTAATCGGTGCCATTCAATCATATAGGTTCGGTGTGTGGGGATTGAGAGGCTCAAATTCGCCGCAATTTTGTTCGCCGCGGCGCTGCTGGCCGGCGGATGCCGCGCAGGGGCAATCCCGCGTGCCCGCGCCGGCGCCCAACGCATAGTCTCGCTCGCGCCTTCGGTGACCGAGTCCCTGTTCGCGATCGGTGCCGGCGCCCAAGTCGTCGGTGTATCACAGTACTGCGACTACCCGCCGGCGGCTCGCAAGCTCCCTAGGGTCGGGACGTTTCTGACCCCTAACATCGAGGCGATTGCCGCGCTGCGGCCGACTGTCGTGATCGGCCCGCTCACGTCGGCGGATCTGCGTGAAATGCGCGCGCTGCGTGCGATGGGCATAACCACGGTCGCCGTCGGCAGTGACGATTCGATCGCACAGATCGAGCACAGCATCTGGCAGATTGGCAACCAAACCGCGCGCGCAGGCGCCGCGCGACGTTTGCTTGCCGAAATCCGTTTGCGCATGCGCTCGACCCAAGAACGCCTCAACGGAAGACCTATGCGCAGCGTTCTGATGGTGGTCGGACATCAGCCGATGGTGGCCGTCGGGCGCGGCACCTATCTCGACGAACTGCTCGCTTTGGCGCGCGGAGCGAATATCGCGGACGCCTCGGCACAGGCCTGGCCGCGGCTCAGCCTCGAGTACATCATCGCCAGCCGCCCCGACGTGATTCTCGACGGCCAGATGGGGACCGATCCGTCGACGCCGGATTCGTTCTGGCGAAAGTACCCGTCGATTCCGGCGGTGAAGAACCATCGGGTGTACGGATATCCCGAAGACCCCACGCTCCATCCGGGGCCGCGCATCGGGAGCACGCTGGAAATCCTCGCGCGCCTGATTCATCCCGAGGCCTTTCCTACACGTGAACTCCCGCCGAAATCCATGGCGCCTATGGGCGAGGCGAGCCAGTGAGCGAAATGGCGGCGAGGCGCGAGAGCCAGCTGCGCGCGGCGGATTTCGATTTGCGCGAATTTGCGGGTGGCCACCTTACCCGTACGCGAATCGTCCTGGTACTGGCGGTACTCGGCGCGGTGACGGTCACGATTGCGGTCACGGCGACGGTTTTTGGGAGCGTTCATATCAGCCTGTTGCGGGCGATAACGGAGCCGCTCAGTCCTGACCACGCGATTCTGGTTGGCGCGCGCATTCCGCGAGTGCTGATGGGCATGATCGTGGGCGCCGTGCTGGCCGCTGTCGGTGCTGCGTTGCAAGCGCTGGTGCGCAATCCACTCGCCGAGGGTGGCATTCTGGGAATCTCGGGCGGCAGTGCCTTCGGCGCGATCATGGCCCTGGTCGCATTTTCGCGGCTGGGCGGCGCGGAAGCCGCCGTCCCGATCTGCGCTTTTACGGCGGCGCTAGTCTCGACCATCGCGGTCTATCGACTGGCGCAAGTCCACGGACGGCTCGAACCGTTCACCCTGCTGTTGGTCGGAGTGATCTTTAACGCCTTTTGGGGCGCCGCGATTATGCTGGTCAATAGCGTCGTCAATTTCTATTACACGCACAGCATAATTTTCTGGCTGATGGGCAGTTTCGAGGCTCCCACCTACCACGAGACCGCGATGGTGGCCGTGCTCGGACTGGCCGGATTCGCTGTCCTGATTGCCCATGCCCGCGACATGAATCTGCTGAGCCTGGGCGACGACGAAGCGGCGGATCTCGGTGTTGAGGTGGACCGCGTGCGCCGCACGATTTTTGTAGCGACCTCCGTGATGATCGGAGCCGCGGTTTCGGTCAGCGGCATAATCTCCTTCGTCGGGCTGATCGTGCCGCACATCATGCGCCTGGCGTTGGGCGCGGACCATCGCCTGTTGCTCCCGGCGTCGATTCTCGGCGGCGCGGCGTTTACGGTGGCGGCCGACCTGCTCGCACGGGTCGTAATCGCCCCGTCGGAACTCCCGGTG
>DASPQS010000204.1:0-9439 GCA_035624865.1 Binataceae bacterium (SeqCode)
CCCGTCCCGATCGCAATATACGCCGCAAGACATGCCGGACACTTCGGCAGCAGCACCAAAATCACACTAGGCACCGTCCATCCCGAGATATTCGCACTCCGCCGTAGAAACCCGCGCGCCTGAGCATCGCCCTCAGCCGGCGCGGCCGGGAGCGGCGCGCAGCCGCTCCCGATCCCTCCGCAGCAACAATTGCCTTCGCTCATCGCCGATTCCATTCCCGGTTACACCGAATCTGTTACCCATGCTGCCGGTCTACCTATTACCGACGCTGCCGGCGCGTCCCTTCTCCCAGCCCTCCCTTTGTCCAGGGGGAGCGCTAGCGGAGCGCGTCTTTCGCGCGGAGCGAGCAGGCGAGTCCGCGAGCTGCGTCCAAATGAAGGGAGGGTCGGCGCGAGCATCGCGAGCGCCCTGATTTCCTACGAAGCCTTGTTCCCGTACTCGTCGTGGCGCTTCACCCAGTCCGTCAGGTTCTTATTCGGCCCCGTTTCGTTGCGCCCCTTCGGCGTCATATCCAGAAACATGTACGCGCCGAGCCCGCGCTCGTCCCCGCGCCCGTACGACGAATACGTATGGAAAATCGCGCCGCTCTCGTCCTTGATGAACACGCTCGTCCCGTGCAGGTCCTCCATCGTGGTCTTCAGCTTCTCGTAGTTGTAGTAGACCTCCCCCTTCGCGACGTCTTCCTTCCTGAATGACACATGAAAGTCGTAATTGAAGTCGCTGCCCGCCGACGAAACCCAGTTGAACCGCCAGCCCATCCGCTTCTTGTATGCCTCGATCAAGGCCAGCGGCGCCCGCGAAACCGCGACGAAACTCACATCATGATGCGCCAGGTGCTGATTCGGGCCGTCCACGTGATCGGCGAAGAACGAGCATCCCAGGCATCCGGCCGTCCATTCGGGCGCGAACATGAAATGGTAAACAATCAGTTGGCTCCGTCCTTCAAAAAGTTCGCTCAGCGTCCGCTTGCCCGCCGGCGTGTCGAATACGTATTCCTTCTCGACCTTCACCCACGGCATCTCGCGCCGATGCCGGCTTACGTCGTCCTGCAGCCGCGTCAGCTCCTTCTCCTTTTCCAGCAATTCCTTGCGCGCAGCCGTCCACTGTTCCCGCGAAACCGTCAAATGGTCCATCGTCGTTCTCCTTTACATTGCACCCCGTTATCGAACCCTCTCGATATACTCGGCAAAGCAATCGAGCGAGCTGTTCCATCCGATCCGATGCTCGTCGCAGGCCGCGACCGACTCGAAGCCGGTGTGCCGCAACGTGATCTTCGTCCTCTCGCCCTGTTCCTCGAACGTTACCGCCACCAGCGTCTGCGGACTCCTGGGCGTCCCGTCGGCCTCGGTCCAGCAGCCCGCAAGGGCCAGCCGCTCCGGCTCGACCACCTCGCGAAAAACGCCCTGCATCCAATGGTCGTCGCCGTCGGGTCCGCGCATATGGAAGCGATAGGCGCCGCCCGGACGCAGATCTACTTCGCATGCGGGCAGCGTGAACCCGCGCGGGCCCCACCAATGCACCAGATGGGCCGGGTCGGTCCACGCCCGCCATACCAGCGCGCGCGGCGCGTTGAATATCCGCGTGATTACCAGCTCCAGCTCTCCGCGCTCGACGGCGATATTTTCTTGTGCGCTCACGGCTCTTCCTCCTTGATGCAGGCTGTCGCCCGCTTGATTCATGTCGTCGCGTGCTTCATTCAGGCCATCGCCAGATATCTGGCCAGGCCATCGAGGGCGTTGTTCCAACCACTCCGATAGCAACCACTCCTATAGCCGTCCGGCGCCGATGGCCGCGACCGCGATTGAGTCCCGCACTGAACCTCAACCTGGCTGACTGCTTCCGAGCTTCGCCCCAAAAACTGATCGATTACGCCGCGGACCTCGCCCACCGCCTGCTCCTTGCCGGCGGCCGCACCGATCGCGCCGCCGTCGCCGAACATCCAGAACCAGGCGCCGTCGCGCGTCCACACATCAAAGGTCCGCCCGCGATAAACTCTGCGCTCGCGCATTGCCATCGCTCGATCTCCTTTCGTTGAGCTAATTTGCCAGCGTCGCCAAATATTCGGCGAGGCAATCGAACGCGCTGTTCCAGCCGAACCGATGCTCGTCGCGCGCGCTGCTCGACTCGAAGCCTTCCTGCCGCAGAATGAGCCGCGTCCTTCCGCCCGCGTGCTCGGCAAACGTCACCGTCACCAGCGTTTCGGGAGTGGTCGGCTCGCCCTTCGCGTCCGCCCAGGCCATCGTGTAGACCAGCCGCTCCGGCGGCGCCACCTCGCGATTGACGCCTTGCATCCAATGGTCGCTTCCGTCGGGCTCGCGCAGATGGAACCGGTAGCTGCCGCCCACTTGCGGCTCCATCTTCTCGACATCGCCGGTAAAGCCCTTCGGTCCCAGCCAGCGGGCCATTTGATCGGGTTCGGTCCAGGCGCGCCACACCACCTCGCGCGGCGCGTCGAAAATGCGCTCGATCACGAGCACCCGCTCCTCCGCCGCCGCAGCCGCGAGATTACTTTTTGCGGCCATGTTCCTTCTCCTCCAGTTGCAATTCATCCAGATAGTCTTGCAGCCGATCGAAAGCTTCGTCCCAAAAGCGCCGATAATGCTCGAGCCAGTCCGCGGCTTCCTTGAGCGCATTCGCCTGCAACCGGCACGGCCGCCACTGCGCCGATCGCCCGCGCGCGATCAGCCCCGCGCGCTCCAGCACCTTCAGATGCTTGGTGATCGCCGGCCCGCTCATCTCGAACGGTTGCGCCAGCTCCCCGACCGTCTTCTCCCCCTGCGCCAGCTGCGCCAGTATCGCCCGCCGGGTCGGGTCGGCCAGAGCGCCGAAAATCGTATCGAGGTTCGAAGCCATCCTTAGTTGACCATCCAGTTAAATAACCTTTTAGTTAAATATACCGATCGTTGTCAAGAGTGAAATCTTTCACCGGCTCCGCCCGGAAGGCCGCCCTCGAGCCGGACTTGCGGAATCGCTCCGGCTGAGGCTTTAATCCGGCATCAAACGCTCGACTTGCGGGGGACAACTCATGAACGGAGTTTCACACGTTGCGATCGGCGTTCGCGACATGGAGCGCTCGCTCAAGTTCTATCGCGACCTGCTCGGACTCGAAGTCCGCTACGACGCGATGCAACCGATCGGCGGAATGCCGAGCCTCTACGCGAGTCCCGAAAAGGGCAAGCGCCGCGCGGTTCATCTGCATTACGGCAAAGGACCGACCAGCGGGTTCCTCGTGCTTTCCGAGATGCCCGGAGGCACGCCCGGCGCCGCGATCAAACTCGACCAGGTCGGCATCTCACACTTCTCGTGGTGGGTCGACGACCTGCGCGCGCTCCACAACAAGCTCAAAGCCGCGGGCGTCAAAATCCTTGTGGCGCCGGCCGAAACCGACTCGAGCGGCTACGGCGAAACCGCGGGCAGAAAATATCTGACCTGCCTGTTCGAAGATCCCGACGGGATCATTGTCCAACTCGATCAGCGCGTCGGGTAGCATGCGCTGGGCGGCGCGCTCGCTCCATCTCTTACTCAACGAGGTCTCGGTAGCATGATGCTCGCCGGATGCCGTGTGTTGGATCTCACCACCGAACGGGGACTCCTGTGCGGACAGATTTTGGCGGACCTTGGCGCCGACGTGATCAAGATCGAACCGCCCGGTGGCTCGCCGGTGCGAGCGATGCCGCCGTTCTTCAAAGACGAGCCCGGCCCCGAACGTTCGATTTACTGGTGGTCGTACAATCGCAACAAGCGCGGAGTGACGCTCAACCTCGACACGGATGAAGGACGCGCAATCCTGCGCCGGCTCGCGGCGAAGGCGGACTTCGTGCTCGAGTCGGACAATCCGGGCGATCTCGGCCGGCGCGGGCTCGCCTACTCCGATCTGCGCGAACACAATCCGGCGATCGTGTACGTGTCGATCACACCGTTCGGGCAGGACGGTCCCAAGGCGACATACGCCGACAGCGATCTCATCATCATGGCGGCAGGCGGCACGCTGATTCTGTACGGCGATGAAGATCGCGCGCCGATCCGGATGAGCGTGCCGCAGGCCTATCTACACGCCTGCGTCGACGCCGCCGCCGCCGCGCTCATCGCCTATTACGCGCGGCTCGATGCGGGACTGGGGCAACACGTCGATGTCGCCGCGCAAGAAAGCGTCGGACTCGCCGCGCAATCGACGCCGCTGGCAGCGCCGATCCGCGGCGCCGAAACGCGGCGGATGGCGGGCGGCGCCAAGATGGGCCCGATTAGGATACCGCTGGTGTGGCAGGCCAAGGACGGCCAGGTCTCCTGCGTGTTCCTGTTCGGCACCGCGCTCGGCCCCTTCACGGTCAAGCTGATGGATTACATCTATGCGCAGGGCGAGTGCGACAAAGCCAGTCACGACAAGGACTGGATCGCCTTCGGCGATTTGCTCCTCACCGGCAAGGAACCGATGTCCGAGTATGAGCGGATGAAGGGCGTGGTCGCGGCGTTCATGCTGAAGCGGACCAAAGCCGAACTGTTCGAAATCGCGCGCGAGAATAATCTTCTGATCGCGCCGGTGGCGACGATCGACGACGTGCTGCAAAACCCGCAGTTCATCGCGCGCGAGTACTGGCAGCGGGTCGAGAATCAGGCGGCCGACGGATCAATCCGCTACCCCGGACCGTTTGCGCGCTTCGGCGCCACGCCGATTACGTTTCGCCGGCGTCCGCCCGCCGTGGGCGAACACAACCGCGAAATTTTCGGCGGCGAACTCGGGATGAGCGATCGCGAACTTGCGGAACTCGCGCGCAAGAGGATCATCTGATGGCGCAACTACCCCTGAAGGACGTCAAGATTCTCGATTTCATGTGGGTGCTGGCGGGCCCCGGCATCACCCGCATGCTGGCCGACTATGGCGCGACCGTGGTGCGGATCGAATCGGTCCAGCGCACCGATCCGACGCGCACGGTGGGACCGTTCCAGGACAACAAGACCGACCCGGAATACTCGGCGCTGTTCGGCAACAACAACGCTGGCAAGTACAGCATTACGCTCGATCTCTCGAAGCCTCGCGCGCGCGAAGTCATACTCGACCTGGTGCGCTGGGCCGACGCGGTGTGCGAGGCCTTCTCGCCCAAGGCGATGCGGGCGTGGGGTTTCGACTACGAATCGCTGCGCAAGATAAAGCCCGACATAATCATGCTGAGCACCTGCCTGATGGGCCAGACCGGACCGCTCTCGCGCTTCGCCGGCTTCGGCAATCTCGCGGCGGCGCTGTGCGGATTCTACAACCTGGTGGGATGGCCGGATCGGCCGCCCTCGGGACCCTTCAGCGCATACACCGATTACATCGCACCACGCTTCGGCGCGGTGGCCCTGATGGCCGCGCTGATCCATCGCAAGCGCACCGGCCAGGGACAGTACATCGATCAGGCGCAGGCCGAATCCGCGCTGCATTTCCTGACGTTGCCGCTGCTCGATTGCCAGGCGAACGGCCGCAAGTACGCCCCCGTCGCGAATTACGATGCGTATCACGCGCCGCACGGTGTGTATCGAGCGGCGGGCGACGACCGCTGGGTCGCGATCGCCTGCCGCACCGAAGATCATTGGCGCGCGCTGTGCGCCGCGATGCAACGGCGCGAGCTGGCCGACGATCCTCGTTTCAAAACCTTCGATCTGCGCCAGGTCAATCGCGCCGAACTCGACAGCATCATCGGCGAATGGAGCAACGGGCACGATTCACACGAGACCGAGCGGACGCTCCAGGCGGCGGGCGTGCCGGCCCATGCCGTGCAGACTTCGGACGACATGTGGAAGGATCCCCAACTGCACCATCGCGACCATTACGTGCAGGTGCCGCACGAGCGGATGGGACAGACCTACGTCGAGAATTCACGCTTCAGGTTGTTGGCCACTCCCGCGCGAGTCGAGCGCGCTGCGCCGATGCTCGGCCAGTACAACGACTTCGTGCTGCAGCAGATTCTCGGCTACGACGAAGATCGCATCAGCGAATTGGTCGTCGACGGAGTGTTGGGGTAGCGCGCCACACCGGCACGCCACCCCAGTCGACTCGAGCGCGAGCCTTACGCCCGGCTGATCGCGAGAACGCTGCCATCGCCGTCGGCGGCAACGTAAATCGTCCCGCTCGAATCAGCGGCGATTCCAGCGAACGGCCGCAGCGGTCCCGGCAACAATCCGGGAATGCCTGCAAGGACCTTCGGCACCACGCCTGGAGGCGCGCCGACCGGCAGGTTTGACGCGATAGTTTCGCGCTGGCGCGTTTTCAGCGAAAAGCCCACAAGTTCGCGTGCCGCCGCGTCAACCACGTAGAGCTCGTCGCCGACGAGAGCAATTCCCTGCGGCTCCTTGAGGCCGTCGACTACCGTGCTGGCGCCGCCGTTGAGATGCACCACGCGGCCCTTGTCCGCCTCGCAGACGTAACATGAGCCGTCGCCGGCCGCGGCGATGCCGGTTGGACGCGCGAGTCCGCGTGCGGCAACCTTCACCTCGGTGCCCGAGACCACCAGGACATTGCCCTCCCCGCCCTCCGCGATGATAATCGCGCCGCCGGGCCCGACCGCCACTCCGTACAGTTCGTTGAGACCCTTGATATTCTCGGTCATCGCGTGGGTCGTCGGATGGTAGGTCGTGACGTCGCCGCCTGACGTCGAGGCAACCACCGTTCCGCCGGCGCCGGCGGCGAGGCCACGCACAAATCCCGGGAAATGGCCGTCAAAGAGCATCCCGATGCGCCGGCAGGATCCGTCGCGCTCCACCGCCGCCATGCTGATGCCATCGGCGGCGTAGAGCACTCCGTCGCTGGCGATCGCGAGTCCCATCGGCCCCAGGAACCCGGGCGGGACCAGCCGGCGCTCGCTGCCGTCGGCCATGATCTCAGCCACGCCGCCATCGGTGAAATGCGAGACGAACAGGCGGTCGTCGTCGGTGAGCGCCAGGTTGTCGAGACCCGGGCGCACCGTCGCAGCGACGCTGCGGGCTCCGCTCTGGAGATCGAACCGCAAAATTTCGCCGCTGCGGCCCTGGGTCGAGAGCAGCATGCCCTTGCTGTTGAATTTGACCGCAGTCGGCACGGCGAGATTCGCCGCGAAGCATTCGGGGCGGCCGCCCGCGAGCGGAATCCGCCAGATCTCGTTGGCGCCGATCGCGGGAAAGTAGATATTGCCGTCGGGACCGACCGACAACGCATTGGGCAGGGGCAGATTGTCGGCCAGCATCCGCGGCGCGCGTCCGTCGGGAAAGAGCTCGAACAGGCGCCCGCCCGGACGGCATTCGTCCATGAACAGCCGATCGTGCCAGGCGGTGATTCCGTTGGCGCCCGGAACATGGTCCGCGATGATGTGCACGTCGCCGCTGGGCGAGCGGACACAGACCCGTTCGCTCATCACCTCGGTCACGTAGAGGTTTCCGCGCGAGTCGAAGGCGAGGTCATCGGGGCCGACGATTGCCCCGCCAATCGGACTTATCGTCGTAACCTTGCCGTCGCGCACGTCCACCGCGCTGACTTGGCTGCCGAAGGCCTGCGCCACGTAGAGGCGGCCGTCAGGCCCGATCCGCATCCCGTTGGCGCCGAACAGCGTGCTCGGCTGGGTCAGTTGGGTGAGCTTCCATCCGGCGGCGACGCTCGCACCGCTGGGTTGAACATACCGGCTCGGGTTCTGCGCCATGGTTGAGGCTCCTCGAGGTTAGGGCACGGCGGCCCGGTCGCGCGGCGAATCGCTCATCCGCGGCGCGCACCCGCCGTCCCGGTTTCGCGCACATCTCCGCCTAGCGCGGTTGCTCAACATTTGTAAAGCACAAAAGGATGATCGGTTGCGCGGGGAGTCCCGCGCCGATTCACGCGATTTTGTAGGTGACGAGCGCGTCCGCGATCAGCGCACCGGTCTGGTCGCGAATCTCGACCGTCAGGCTGGCGATTCGTCTGCCCTTGCGGCGCACCTGCGCATGCGCGACGAGGTCGCTCTGGACGCCCGGACCGGTGTAGTTGACGGTCATCGAGATGGTCGCGCTGCGCTGCGTCTCGGGCATCGTCCAGACCGCGGCGCACGCGGCGAAATCGGCCAGCGTGGCGATCGCGCCGCCGTGAATCGGGACGTCGGGCGGCCCGTAATTCAGCAGGCGCGGGTCAAACGGCATCCGCACGACGGCGCTGCCTGCCGACGCTTCCTCGACCTTGAGTCCGGCCAGCGCGGAGAAGGGAGCGGCTTCGAGCGTAGCGATCGCGGGGAAGCGCTTATGAAGGTCCGAGGGCGTTTTCATTTCTTTCCGGCGGCGCGCGTGGCAAGCGCCAGCGCAATCTCGACAGCCGCCTCCGGATCGTCAGCGCGGACGACCCCAGCTATCTCCACCCACGAACGCAGCGCCACCACCGGACGCCTGAGCTTGAGCGCGAGACCGATTTCCGACAACGTGCCCGCCTCGCCGGGCAGCGCCACGACGGCGTCGGCGCTGGCTACGACGATCACGTTGCGCGCCTCGCCCATACCGGTGGCAATCGCTATCTCAATATGAGGATTCGCCTCCCGCCGGTCGTAGCCCGGCAGGATCCCGACGGTAGTGCCGCCTGCCGACTGCGCCCCGTCGGCCGCCGCCTCCATCACGCCGCCGCGGCCCCCGCATACGAGAGTCGCGCCCCGCCGGGCAATCGCGCGGCCAACGGCGAACGCGAGTTCGCGCAGATCCGCCGGCGCGTCGCCGGCTCCGATGACCGCGATCGGCGTGCGCAGCGCCATCTCAGACTCCCAGGATTTGCGGCAACTCGGAAAGGTCGGTGATCACGAAATGGGGCTCGGGGATCCCTTCAGGGACCGCGGCCGCGCCTTTGCTGATCCACGCCGTCCGCATCCCGACGCCATGCGGGCCGGCCACGTCCTCGCGCGGAGTATCACCGACGAAGAGGACTTCATTTGCTTCGAGGCTAAACCGCTCGAGCATCTGCCGGTAGATCAGCGGGTTGGGCTTGCGCAACCCGACCTCCGCCGAAATTATCACCTCCTCGAACAGATGGGCGACCCCGGTATCGGAGAGAACTTCGCGGCCGCACTGCGCGTCGTCGAAGTTCGAGAGCAGTCCGAGCCGGTAATGCGGCGCGATGCGACGAACGGCTTCGACCCGTTCCGCCGGCGCCCACGTCACCGATCGCACCGCGTCCATATGGACTCGCGTGAGGTCATGGGCAAAGGGATGAAGTTCGTGCTCGGGATGCGGCAGCATCCTCTTGAGCGTTCGCGCGAAACGTTCGAAGCACGTGATCTCGGTGCCTTCGCGCTCACGCTCGGCAAGGATCTCCTCGACCACCCCGCTGTAGACTTCGATGAAGCCCTGCTGGTCGAAGGAATCGCCCAGGCGCCGCTCCAGCGTCGGGAAGACCCACGGCATTGTCGTATGCACCTCGCGCCCGTTCAGTTCCATCACGGGCAGACGCTCGGGCTCCCATTTGACCAGCGTGTCAAAGAGGTCG
>DASPQS010000205.1:0-11712 GCA_035624865.1 Binataceae bacterium (SeqCode)
TCAGTCCGATACGCAGCCGATGATCCAGGATGAATCTGCCGAGCCCGATACTCCGCTTGTCCATCGAAGCAGCCATCGTTGCCCTCGCGTCGCCGGTATGGGGGTCCGCCGCAGTAGTGATTCCGCGCCCGCCGCTGATCACACTGACGCCGGCCGAATCTCCCGGACGGAACGCTCGAATCTAGCACCGACGGACGACGGCTGAACAGAAGCGATTTTCCCGCACGTCTCGTGCTGCGAAAGCCACGATCGCTGCCGCCTGCCGTAGCGCTCCGCTATTTGCCGGTGAAATTGCCCGCTCGCCGCTCGGCAACCGCCTTGACACCTTCGCGATGGTCCTCGGTGCCCATCAGCCAGTCCTGCTCGATGAACTCGATATCCGTTTGCGCCTTGACCGTTTCGGCCAGTCCCCGGCGCACGGTTGCGCGCGTCGAGACGACCGCGAGCGGCGCATTCTCGGCTATCTCCGCGGCGAGCTCAGCCGCCGCTGCTCGCAGCTTGTTTTGCTCGACCAGAACGTCGGCTAGTCCCCACGCCAGCGCCTCTTCGCCGCCTATTCGCCGGCCGGTGAGGAACAGCAGATTCGCCTTCTGAACCCCGATCAGACGGGGAAGCGTATGCGTGAGACCGAAGCCCGGATGGATTCCGATCTTTACGAAGTTCGCCGCAAAGCGCGCTTCGGGAGACACGACGCGGAAGTCGGCAACCAGCGCTAACCCGAGCCCACCGCCGATAGCCGGTCCCTGGATCGCCGCGACCATCGGCTTCTTGCAGTCGAACAGCCGAACCGCCTCCGAGTAGAGCGGGTTACGTTTTGCGGTGCCCGGCTCGACACCGGTCGCCTGGCGATTCGCGAAATTGGCACCCGCGCAGAACGACTTCCCCTCCGCGCACAGCACCGATACCCGGCATGCCGAGTCGGCGTCAAGTGCGTTAAAGGCGTCGGCAAGGTTGCGGATGAGCGGAACGTCGAAAAAGTTGTGAGGCGGCCGGTGGATCTCGACCTCCGCCACATAGTCCTTAATCGCGACCGATACGTCGCCGTACCTTGATTCGGTCATGTCATTCTCCTACTCGGACAAAATCCGGCCGCGCGTCCCAATGGCGAAGCAGCCGAAGACCTACTTCTCGCTCTTGCCGGCCAATCCCGCCGCCTCGAGTGCCTTTCGTTTCGCGCCGTTCAGATCGTAGTACCGGCGCGTCACGATCCGCTGCGCGTACAATCCCCCTCCCGCCTGCACGTTCGTCACCTGGCGCCATCCGCCGAAGGCGTCCGCCGTCAAATCGCGGATCGCGTGGAACAGCCGCAGCCGGTACTCGCCATCGACGCCCTTGCCGGTGCTCATGTACTTGCGCACCAGGGCCCCCGTAGCCTCGTTTTCGAGGTCGCTGACGTTGGGCGCTGTGAGAATCGATCCGCCCGAAACGTCATGCAGATGACGCACCATCAGATTGTAGTTCGCGGCGGCGTGGTATTTGCCGGCATTGGTAAATAGTTCGTTGGGAAACGCGACGCCATCGGCGGTGATTTCACAATTCGAGATCGCAGCCTCGAGCGCGGCCCGGATCAGCGTCGCGTGGATGATCATCTCGGAGATCTTCTCGCGAACGTGTGAAACCGCGGCGAGCCCGTTCGCTTCGGCGATCAGCTGCGCGAAACCCACCAGTTGGTCCGCCTGCTCGGCCATGTCGGACAGCCCGCCCAGCCGCTCCCACAGGCCCAGCGAGTGCGCGAACACCGCCGCCATCTCGGTCTGCCCGTCGAGCATCACCCGCTCGTTGGGCACGAACACGTCGTCGAAAATCACGAAGCCTTCGGGCATGTGTACGCGCGAAGAAAACGGGAACGATCGCACGTCCTCGTGGCGCGGCGCATACGTCGTGTTGACTATCTTCACGCCCCGCGCGCTTACCGGCACCATGCACGCGATCGCGTACGACTCTTCGCCGCGATGCATCGCCTTGGTCGGAATCACCATCAGCTCGTGCGCGAGCGACGCCCCGGTAATATGCAGCTTCGCGCCGCGAATCACCACGCCCTTGTCGCTGCGATCGACGACGTGAGTGTACGCGTCGGGATCATCCTGCTGCGCGGGCGTCCGGCTGCGATCGCCCTTGGCGTCCGTGATGCATTCGACGATGCGGATGTCATCCCGCTGGGCCTTCTCGACATAGTCGCGAATCCGCCGCGCAAACTGCGGCAGCGCAGGCTCGATCCGCGCGGCGGCAGTGCTGAGCGTCATGATCGACTGGTAAGTCACCAGCGCGAGAATGTCTGCGCCATGCTGCATCGGAATTCGCGCGCGCAGCTCCTCGGCCGATCGTGGGATCGACATCAGCGGATTGCGCGCAGCGTCGCCGGGCGAATACCAGTGGTCGTAGCCGCCCGCGACCAAGTTGACCGACTGCCCGAGAATTGAATGGCGCGGCAGGTCGTCGATTCGGTTCCCCTCGAAGTAGGTCGCCCGGCCGTCGGCCAGGCTTCGCTTGTACTGTTCGCCCGTTAGCATCTGATCTCCGTTCTAACGCATCGAGATGGCCTCGCCGCCGAAGCCCGCTCGGGTTGGGCGGCCATCGAATTTCTACCCGGACGGCAATTCCAGTGTCAAATTCTTACCCCGGTCCCCTGTCCGGAGCTGCATTTTTGCCTAGTTGATCGAATTGGTCTCATTATGCGACTATCCCGCCCGCTAAGCACTGGCGCGAACTCTCTGTCGCGCCCTGGTGTCCGGCATCGGTGAACGAGTTCAGTTGGGGACCGAGCCTATGGACTCTGCAACTCGCAACGCAATCCATTCGGAACGATTACCCCTCGTTCGCTGAAGCCGGCCATGGCTGCCGCAACTCCTGTCACGCAGCTTGCCTCCGAATCGTCTCCGCCGTCGCACAAATGGCTGATCGCACTCGCAGTGATGCTCGGCACAGCGCTCGAGGTCCTGGATACCTCGATCGTCAATGTGGCGCTGCCTCACCTCCAGGGAAGTTTCTCGGCCAGCGTCGATGAAATTGCCTGGGTGGTGACCAGTTATCTGGTCGCAAACGGGATCATGATCCCGATGACGGGTTGGATTTCCTCGCGCTTTGGCCGCAAGCGCTACTTCATGACATCCGTGCTGGTTTTCGTTTGCGCCTCCGCGCTGTGCGGCGCCGCGCAGTCGCTTCAGCAAATGGTTCTCTTTCGCCTGCTCCAGGGCGCCGCCGGAGCCGCAATGATTCCTTCATCGCAGGCCATCCTGATGGAAACCTTTCCCCCGGAGGAGCAGCAGATGGCGATGGCGGTGTGGGGCATGGGCCTGATGGTCGCGCCGATTGCCGGGCCTACCCTGGGCGGCTGGATTACCGATAACTGGAGCTGGCGCTGGAACTTCTACATCAATATCCCCATCGGACTGCTGGCCCTCCTGATGGTCTCGACGTTCGTGCATGACCCGCACTTCATCCGCGAACGCCGCGCGCGGGGCGGCCGAGTTGACTATCCGGGGATTATCCTCCTGGTCATCGCTCTCGGCTTGCTCCAGATCGTGCTCGACCGCGGACAGCGCGCCGACTGGTTCGCTTCCCCCTGGGTCGTTTACGCCACCGGAGTCTCGGCGCTGTCGTTTCTGCTGCTGGCGATTCGCGAACTGTCGTTCAGCGATCCCATCGTCGATCTGCGCATCTTCAAACAGCGCACGTTTATCGTCGCCGTTACCCTTACCATCGCAATGAGCTTCGTTCTGTTCGGGAGCATTCTGCTAAATCCGCTCTTCCTCCAGGAACTGATGGGCTACACCGCGTGGAAAACCGGACTGGTTCAGGCCCCGCTCGGGCTGTGTTCGATGTCTTCGATGATGCTGACCGGACAGCTTGCGCGCTCCGGCTTCAATACCCGTCCGCTGGTCGGGGTCGGCTTTACCCTGGTCGCCGCCGGAGCGTGGCTGATGAGCGGAATGAACCTGCAAGTGAGCTTGCTGGCGGTGTTGCGCCGCAACGTCGTGATGTCGTTCGGCTTCGGCATGATCTTCCCCAATACCACGGCGGCTGCATTGTCGAGCGTCACTCCCGAGCGCATCGGCTACGCCTCGAGCTTGTTCAATATGCTGCGGAACACTGGCGCGGCAATCGGGATCGCCTACATGACCAACTCGCTGCTCAGCCAGCAGCAGGTCCATCAGTCGCACCTGGTCGAGCACTTGTCGGTGTTCGAGGCCTGGAAGCTCAGCAACATGGCGCGCCCGTCCCCCGGATCACCCGCGTTCAACTACCTGCCGCAGATCATCACCGGCCAGCACCACGGTTTCGGCATGCTCTACGGAATGGTCCAGAGCCAGGCGGCGATGCTCTCCTTCAATGACATCTATCGCGCAATCGCGATTGGGCTGATTCCGCTGATTCCGCTTTTCCTGCTGCTGCCCAGCTCGAAGCGCATGGGCGCCGCTGCCGCCCATTAGCCAGGCGTCAGCTTCCGGCTGATCGCGTCCTCTACGATCGTGAAAATCGACGGTCCCGATTTCTGCTCGAACCGGTAGCGCACCCGCGCGATCGGAATGCCCGCATCAAGCACGCGCTCGAGCCGCGCGGGACTGGCGTCCACGATTACTTCCGCCCCGCTCCGCCGCAGAGTGTCGGAAAGCTCGGCCACCTGCGCAGGGGAATATCCGAGTGCCGGCACCACCGCCCCGATCTGCGGGTACTTTGCATAAGCTTCGGCTATCGACCCGACTGCGAAACCGCGCGGATCGAGCATCTGCGCGCCCGCCGCTCGCGCCGCGATCGTGCCGGCGCCATACGACATCCCGCCGTGAGTCAAAGTCGGGCCGTCCTCGACAACCACCACGCGCTTTCCGGCGATATTCACCCCAGGTGCGACTATTACAGCCAGGTCCGCCTCGAGCACGGTCGCCTTCGGTGCCGATTCCGCCGCATGCCGCCGTATCATTTCGATTGCCTGTGCGCTCGCGTTCGATACTTTGTTCACGACCAGCACGTCCGCCGCGCGCAGATTCGTCTCGCCCGGGTAGTAACTCGTTTCGTGACCGGGACGCAGCGCGTCGAGCACGACGATCGACAGGTCCGGCCGTATGAACGGGTAGTCGTTGTTGCCCCCATCCCACAACACAACCTCCGCGTCCTTTTCGGCTTGTTCCAGGATCGCGCGATAGTCGACGCCCGCAAAAACCGCCAGCCCGGCCTCGATATACGGTTCGTACTCCTCGCGCTCTTCGATCGTGCAACCATGCCGCTCGAGGTCGCCCTCGCTCGCGTAACGGACCGCGCGCTGGCGCCGTAGATCGCCGTACGGCATCGGATGCCTCAGGACCGCGACGCGCCGGCCTCGCGCCGCCAGTTCCCGCGCGATCGCGAGCGTAAGCGGGCTCTTGCCCGCGCCGGTACGCACCGCTGTAATCGCCACCACCGGCAGCCGGCTAGTGAGTTGCGTCAGGCGCGGACCGAGCACGGCGAAGCCGGCCCCGCCCGCCTGCGCGATACTCGCCTTGTGCATCACCTCTTCATGCGGCAGATCGCTGTACGCCAAAAAGACGAAATCCGCTTCAAATCGTCTGATCAGGTCGGCGAGTTCCGCTTCCGGAAAGATCGGAATGTCGGCGTCGTATCCGGGTCCGGCCAGCTCCCGCGGGAACGTGCGCTGCTCGATATACGGAATCTGCGTCGCCGTGAAGGCGGCGACGCGAAACTCCGGCCGCTCGCGGAAGAACATCTGGAAATCATGGAAATCCCGCCCGGCCGCGCCCAGGATAATGCAGCGCAGCGGCATCATACTGCTCTAGCGACACAACCGAACGCTGTAAGCATCTTTACCGCCACGGTTCCTGAGCAAAAATACCGCACCAGCCGCCCGCAAACTACCGTGGGATGAATCGCGCCCGGGCGGTACAATAGCCCTCTCGATGAAGATACTGGTTTTCAACTGCGGCAGTTCCTCGCTCAAATTCGAACTGCTCGAGCTCGACGATTCCCGCGCCCGGCGCGGACGCATCCTCGGACGCGGCAACTTCGAGCGAATCGGCGAAACCCACGGCGAAGCGGTCCTGATCGATAGCGCCGGCGCGCAGACCACGCTCGACATTACTGTGAATGACCACGGCGACGCCGCACGCCGCGCCATCGCCTGGCTCGAGCACCTGACCAGCCAACCGACGCTGCACGTCGACGCGACCGCGCATCGCGTGGTCCACGGCGGACCTGACCTCGTCGCACCCGTTCTCATCGACGAGTCCGTGCTCACTGCGCTCGAGCAGGCCGCTACCTTCGCTCCGCTCCACAATCCCCCCGCGCTGACTACTATCCGCGCCGTCGCCGAACGCCTGCCCGGCACGCCTTCCGCCGTGCTGACCGATACCGCCTTCCACCGTGATCTCCCCGATTACGCGCGCAACTATGCTCTGCCGCGAGAACTCGCCCGCCGCCACCGCATCCGCCGTTACGGTTTCCACGGTATCGGCCATGCCTGGATGATGCAGCGGTACGCGGAACTCACCGCCTCCGACCCCGCAAATCTGAATTTGATCACGCTTCATCTGGGCGCCGGTTGCTCCGCGACCGCGATCCGAAACGGCAAGTCCGTCGACACCTCGATGGGCCTCACGCCGCTCGAGGGCCTGATGATGGCGACGCGCAGCGGCGATCTCGATCCCGCCATCGTCAGCTTCCTCTGCCGCCGCGAAGGGCTCGATCCCGCTCAGGTCGAATCGCTCTTGAATCACCAATCCGGCCTGCTCGGAGTTTCAGGAATTTCGCGCGACGTCCGCGATATCACCGCCGCCGCCGATGCGGGCAACTCCGACGCCGCCTTGGCGCTCGCGATGTTCTCCTACCGCGTCAAAAAATACATCGGACAATACCTCGCCGTGCCCGGCCGGACCCAAGCCATCATCTTCGGCGGCGGTATCGGTGAACATGCGGATCGTATACGCGCCCAAATCTGCAGCGGGCTCGATCATCTTGGTATATCCCTCGACCCCGTGCGCAATCGCGCTGCCAACGGCCGCGAATCCCGCTTCAGCTCCGACGACTCCGCGATCGAATTGTACGTAATCCCCCTCGACGAGGAACTGTATATCGCCCGCGCCACCGCCTCGCTGCTACCTAACCCGAAGTAGACTATCAAGCACTACGCAGATTGAGTTCCCGTCAGACGTCGACGGTCCGAGGATCGAGGCAAACTGGGCGCCGATTTCTTTCGGCCGCTCAGGCCACGCCGCACCAGCGCGGCCTCGAGATCCGCAAAATCCATCGACTTGCTGCGCTCCGCTTCCCATCGTTGTCTTAGTATTGCGAGCGCGCGCCGCCGGTCGGCAAGATTCTTCGGCACCAACCCTTGCTCTTTCGCAGCCGCGATTACCAGCGGCATCGGCAGCGGTTCCGCCTTCTCCCAAATCCCGCGCAACTCGCGAAGAAAAATGTTGACCGTAACATCGCCGATTCCCTTGCCCAACGCCTTTAGCCTTGCCTCGAGGTCCGCCGGATCGTTCGCCGACTGATGCAGCCGGTTAAGATCGCCGCCATAGGATTGTGTCAGGTTGTTGCTGATTTCGAGCAGCTTGGTCGCGGTCTTGAAGTCATAACGCGCGTAACCTCCCGCATCGAGCACCGCGACCAGTCCATTCCAGCCGCGTGCCGTGATCTTCGCGGCGCTGCTCAGTCCCTCCTGCTCGAATTCCCGGTACGTGCGAGCGGCAAGACTCGCCGAGATTCTTGCGCCGAACAGGATCGAAGCCAGGAACCATTTGAAGATCTCATCGGGCTGCCGCGGCCGCAGCTTGATACCAAGCTCTGTCGAGAATCGTCCTCCTGCGGCCCTGACGATTGCGGCCATATTAACTTTCTTGGGCGGCCCCATTGCAATGCCTATTCTTGAAGTCGAACTCCGGGGGTCAAATCGCACGCAACGATCTCCGATCCCGCACGGGCTCATTTCCCCTTCTTCGCTTTTCGCGCACGCGGCTTCTTCGCTTTCGCCTTCGGCTTCCCGCCCGCCGCTCCCAGCGGCTCGCCGGCGCTCAGATTCGGCTCCTCTTCTACCGGACCCTCCTGCGGTATCGCGATAAACTCGTCGCGCGAGGTCTCGGTCGATTCGGCCATCTCTTCGGGAACATCCCACCGGCGCGCAAACGGCTCGTCCATCTTTCCCTCCCCCAGATGCTCCCTGCGTTCGCGCTTTTCCTGGCAATCCACGCAATATGCCGCAAACGGCATCGTCTCGAGCCGCCCAATCGGAATATCCTCATTGCATATCGTGCAAATCCCGTAACGGCCCTGTTCCAGCAGGTTGAACGCGAAGTCTATCGAGCGCAGCCGCTCCTCGACCCGCTCGATCAGGCTCGCATGAGTCTCCAAATCCTCCAAAGAGCGCGCCGCGTCGAGCTCGTCACTCGGCGGCGGTAAAACTTCTTCCTCTTGCGCGGCTCGGTATTCGCGAACTCTCGCCAGAGCAAGATTTCGCTCCCGATTGAGCAATGCCCTCAATGACTCGGTTCGCTCTCGGATTTCCATCTCGCTCCTCCGCTCGAGTTCTACTGCCTCTCAATCCACATCACGAGCGAACTTCGTGCCAATACAGCCAACAGGCCCAACACGAATGAGCGAAGCGCGGAACAAACTCCTTCCGGCAGTGGCACGATCGATGCTCCTCCATATGGTCAATAGTCACCAGCCAAACCGCACAGGACGAGGGGAGATCATCATGGACGAAGGCCAATTTCTGCACGAAGTAGAGACACTCTCGGGTCTAACCAGGGAGCAGTCCTTCAAGGTAACAACCGCTACCCTTCAGGAACTGCACGACAGGTTGAGCCCGAAGGAAGCGAACGACCTCGCTGCCCAATTGCCCCATGAGTTCAAAGCGATGTGGCACGCGCTGGACGCGCCCGGCCGTGACGTCCGCCGCAGTCATAAAGAAGATTTCGTTCGTCACATCGCGGACGTCGCTGAAATCGGCGAAATCGAGGCCAACAAGGCCCTCAAAGCCGTCTTCAAAGCCCTCCAAACTCTGCTCAAAAGCCCGACCGGCCAGGAGGGCGAGGCTTGGGACGTGTTCAGCCAATTGCCGAAGGACTTGAAGCGGGTCTGGCTCTCCGTGGCGGCTGAAGGCACCACCACCTCTAAAGCCGCTCACGCCGGTGCGGCAACGAAAAAGTAGCTTGAAAATTGAGTCGATGATGGAGCGTTTGGAGCCAAGCCTTGCCTCCAAACGCTCCATCTCGCGACGCCTCTACTCTGCCGGATACCCAATCGGCAGCAGCGCGATCGGCCGCCAGTCGCGTCCGATTTTGCCGCGGAAGATTTCGTTCACCGCGTCGTCATCGAAAGCGCCCACCCAGCACGCTCCGAGTCCCGACCCTACCGCCTGTATCCACGCAAAGCTGGTTGCGATTGACGCATCCTGAAGCGCAAAGAGATCCCGGCCCCTCTCTCCGTACTGCGCCGCCGATCGCGACGGCACCGCCCAGAACACCAGCACCACCGGCGCTTGCCCTACAAAGGTCTGACCATGCGCCGCCACCGCCAGCCTGCGCCTGGTTTCGGCATCCGTGACCACCCGAATTTCCCGCGCTTTCAGGCCACCGGCCGAGGGCGCCGAATTCGCCGCGTCCAGAATATCCGCCACGACTTCAGGCGGGACCGGACGTGACTGATAGGCCCTTACCGCATGCCGTTTCCGGAAAACGTCGAGCATCGCGACCCGTGTCACGTGCGCCACGCGATCATCCGCGACGGCATGAGCGCCGAGCTTCTGCGGTTTCATTGTGGGCCCCCAGACGCCGGGACCGAGCCCCAGAACAAAGACTATCGACAGAGCTATGCTCGAATTCCCGGCCATATAAACTTGGCCCTGCGGCCATCTCCTGAGAATCGCAAAACCCGCGCCATAAAAAGATTCTTTCCTCCTCATGCTGCCGCGACAATAATCGAAGCGCTGGCGTTCATCGGCCGCCGCGTCTATAGGAATTTCACGAGGAACCGACTCGCGATGTCCAGGCTATCGCCGCACCGAATCGTGCGAGAGCCTCGCCTCGTCCTCCTCTCAATGCCTCGGATAAATCGCGTGCCAGGCTAAACGGAGTCTCCAGTACCATTTTTTGTAGCCGCATCGAGTGGCAATGAAATACGCGACGTTGGTTTTGAAGAATCTCGCGCGCAGCAAACGGCGGACGCTGCTCACGATTTTCTCGATCGCGGTCTCGTTCTTTGTCTTCTCCGCCCTGGTGAGCCTGCCGAGCGTGGCCAAGCAACTCCTGGCCGACGTCGCTTCCGCGAAACGGATCGCATGCCACAACAAGGCGGGCCTGGTCTATTTTCTGCCCGAAGCCTACAGGGACAAGATCGCAAAGACCCCGCACGTAATCGCGGTGGAATCCGAAAGCTGGTTCGGCGGGATCTACCATGAGGTCTCCGACCAATTCCCGAACGAGGCGGTGGACCCGGCGGATATGGTGAAGATGTGGCCGGATCGCGGGATTTCACCCGAAGCGTTCCAGCAGTTCACGAAAATCCGCACCGCCTGTATCGTGGGGCGCGGCACGATGAGCCGGTTCCATCTCCACGTGGGCCAGCGGATTATGCTGCGAGGGGTGGCCTATCCGTTCAACCTGACCTTCCAGATAGTCGGAGTCTTCGGCGGAAATACGCCGCCCGACGTTTTGACCTTTCGCCGCGATTACCTGGAAGGGGCGCTGGGGCAGCCCCCTCCGATCCTCAACTACTGGGTGCGGGTAGACGATGAGAAGGCGGCGCCGCAGGTGATCGCGGCGCTCGAGGATCGGTTTGCCAACTCGTCGGCGGAGGTCGAGTGCCAGTCCGAAAAGGCCTATATCGCCGGATTTCTCCAGATGTACAACGCGATGTTCACCCTGGCCGAAGCGCTGGGCTTGACGGTGGTGATCGCGATTGGCCTGGTGGCTGCGAATACCGCTGCGATGTCGATCCGGGAGCGGCGCCCGGAGATCGCGATCATGCGGTCGATAGGTTTTTCGGGCCGGCTGATCATGTCGATCCTGCTTGCCGAGTCACTGATTATCGCGCTTGCGGGCGGGCTAATCGGATGCGGAACGGCATTTATCGTGCTCAAGCTATTCTCGGTCGGTAAGCTGGTTGCGATGGAGCCGCTCAGGATGCCGCCCTTGATACTGCTCGAGAGCCTCATCGCCGCCGCGCTGATCGGCCTGCTGAGCGCCTATATTCCCGCCCGCTCAGCCGTGCGGCGGAACGTCGCGGAAGCGCTTCGGATAGTGACGTAAGCCGGCGGGGCGCATTGCGCGCGCGACTGCGAAGCGGCCAGACCATGAGCCGACGCGCGCTTCTGCTCGACCCGGCACCGCACGCGCGCGCGGCGGGCGAGGGGGTACGCCCTACTTAGACGGTTGATGTAGAATCCCGGACATGGCTGACGGCGTGACAGTAGCAACCTTGGCAGTCGCAATTGCCACTTTGGTCCTCGCGTTTGTCACCGTCTTCGGCAACGAACTCAGAGCCAAATTCTTTACCCCCGGACTTACACCTCGAATTATTAGACCCAGAGCGTGAATTCATTATTCAGGTCTCACGAGATAGAAGGGAAACGCCGAGCGTCGCGTACCAGATAAGAATCGCCTCTTTGTAACTCGGTACGGGTAACTGAAAAGTCAGCGCCGCCTGAAGGCCCCACTGCCGCCGTCAGTTATCACATCCGGGGCACTTTGCGGTGAGTCTCATCAGGCAGGTGTTTCGCGAACG
>DASPQS010000206.1:0-15910 GCA_035624865.1 Binataceae bacterium (SeqCode)
ATGCTCTGGAAAAGCGGCGAAGCGGTTGAGGTAAAGGCGACCTCAACCGATCCGGTCGCGGCGCGGGCAGGCAACCCGGTGCCGAACAACAATGCCATCGACAGAGTCGGGGCAAGCAAAGTTACTGCGGCCCACAGAGAACTGAATCGTTTCACACGCAATCTACGCCCAAAGTTTCGTCAAGCCCGTTATGCATAAATCGGCTTCGATTCGGGGATATCGCGGCAGAACTGATCGCTGCTCCTCTATCCCGTTTCCCGGGTTTGCTAGAGATTCGCGTTGGTCAATCCGGTGCACAAGCTGCAGCCGCTGCTGGTGTTGCCGCAAATTCCCCCGCACGGAGTTGGAATCGCAGCCGGCGTCGGCAGCGTGACCGCAGTCGCAGTGCCGGCGGGTACCAGCGAACCGTCTGGCTGCGTCTCAAAACGCTGCAAAGTGTAAGCGGCGGCGGGATCTGCGGACGCGCAGAAACCAAACTGCCCGGCGTTGGTGCCACTGGAAGCAACCGCCTCTTGCATCAGCTGCACACCGCCGTTAGCCAGCACTACTACCGTATTCGCATCGGGGCCCGCGACCGTCCCGGCTACGCTGCCGTGACCGACGCACGAGAACCCAGTCAGCGTTACCGCCGCGGGCGTCGCCGGGCACTTGCTCGAGCCCCCGACGCCGGCCAGAACGGCGATCGAATGGCCGGTATCCTTTTCCGGGGCCGCATTCGAGCTGGTGCCAAACAGGTCCTGTACGGTGGCTAAGAAGTCGAAGGAGGCGATCGGTTTGAGGGGCGCTGAATTGTCAGGAACGAAGATCGGCACTGGCGCCGATTGCGCCGAACCCGCGAAGATCGTCGCCATACCCACACTTTGCACATTATTCGTCCCACTCTGCTCGGCCATGATCAAAATGTTAAGCGTGGGTCCGGTGGTGGCCGGCAGGGCAACCGTCGCCTCGATCTCGCCTCGTTCGAGCCGGATGCTGCAAGCATTGTTCGGAAAGCCCGAGGTTGGACATCCTAACTGGCCGCCGACAGGCGACACCGCCAGTTGTCCCGGATTGTAACCCGACGCTGAAACATTCACGGTGTAACTCTGCCCGCTCGGGGTTATCGAGAACGGAGCCGGCACCTGCCCATTGCCGGGCAGCGGGTAATGGCCGTTTTCATCAGTTGTAGCCGACGCTATGACCACGCACCCGGTGGGCGGACTAGCTGTGCAATCCGGAGTGGGCGTTATCATGGGGTCAGGCACGAGCGTCTGCAGGGTTGCCGCCGGGATTGAGGCGCCCGTGCTGCACTCGTCCACGACTCTTCCGCTGACCGATTGTGAAGGAACCGTTACCGGACTGAAATTCAGCTGTGCTTGTTGGCCGGGCAACAGAGGGCCAACCTTTACGCCACTCGCCACCTCTGTGGTTCGCCCCTTGGCGGATGCGTAAAAGTCGTAGGTTGTGCCGCCGGGAGCCGGAGCCGCCGGTAGATACAGCGCATAACTGCCGCTTGACTGGGTTGCGACGCTGGCGACGATCTGATTCGTACCCGTCAGTTCGGCGGTTACAGTTTCATTCTTCCCCGGATTGGTCACGGCTCCTGACACCAGCCCGAATTCCGGATTGCCTGGAACACTGCCAATGGACTGGTTCGGAACCACAGTGATCGTCGGGTTTATCGTCACCGAGTCAGTGGAAGAGATGGGCACGGCCTTAATGCCCGGATCGACATTTAGAACCAGGGGAACCGTCGCGCCTCTGCTGACCTCGAAGTCTACCGTCCCCTGGACCAGGATGGGAGAGTTTGGGGTGCCCAGCACGGCGGGATAGACGATGCACCCCTCGCCTCGCGGTGTTCCCTGGCCGCATAGCGTGACGAAATTGCCTGGAGTGTCCGGGTCAAGCAAAAGTTCGATATGATGATAGGTTTTGGCCGGGATCTTGGCGGAATTCAGTAGCTGCGCCTGGTTCTGCAGCAGATTGAGCTCGATCTGAATCTCGCTCCGCCCCTGGCCCACCTCGACGATACCGCCGTTCGGGCCGAAATTGCCTCCGCTACTGATCGCGGTGTTGACGACGCCAGTTGCGGCAGACGCGCCCACTCCCGCCGGCGCCGGGATTACCTGCCATTGTGGATCGGACTCGCTGACCGTGGCGGCGGTGCTCGGATTAAGTCGTACAGCGACAACATTCAACAGGATTCGCTGAAACAGTTTGCCCGAGTTGGGCAGCGAAATAGTTGAAGTGAACCCAACCTCGACCGTACCTTTGGTGGTGCCAGTGGCAGCCCGAGGAGGAGAACCCGACACGAACAGCAATGCGAAAATCAACAAAACCGGGGCTAGCAGCGTTACTGCGACCCGTTGCGAACCAAGTTGCTTCACTAGTGACCTGGGACCAAAGTTTTAAGTCAGCGCTTTGGGATAACCCAAGTAAATTGTGAAGGCAAGCCAGCTATTGTCCAAACGTGTGGATTGCGGCTGCCACCTCTTGACTGTGCGGCGGGGTCGTCCGGAGAATTGATCATGCGAATAATCGCCGGCGGCAGCCGTATCGGCGCGATACTTGTGACCTTATGCGCAGGAGTTTTGGTGGCGGCAGCATCGGCGAATGCTTCGCTTCAGGTCACAACCGGGAATCCAGGGCTCACCCATTTCGACTCCGACGGTGGGGTCGAGCTCGACTTCGGGCTGACCGACCAAGCCGGCCAGCCGGTCGGAAATCTGACCAAGGACAACGTCCAGGTACTGGAAGACGGCAAGCCCGCCAGAATTCTTTATTTCCGGGGCGTCGGCCAGGGCCGTCCCGTCGATATCATCTTTGTGTTGGACATCACCGAGTCGATGCAGCCCTATATTGACGCGGTTAAGCAGAACATTATCAATTTCGCCCACGATTTGGCCGCCAACAATCGCGATTACCGGCTCGGGCTGGTCACGTTCGAGGACTACGTCGTCTCGAAGTATCCCGACTGCAACTGCGAATACCGCAACGCGATGACCTCGGACGTGCAGAAGTTCATCACCTGGGTCGGCAGCCTTCACGCCGGCGGCGGTGGCGACATACCCGAGGACCAGCTCGACGCGCTGGCCTACGCCGCGAGCTTTCCATTTCGTCCCGAGGCCCAAGGCATCATAATCATCGTCACTGACGCACCGCCTCATCACGACGGCGATGGCTCGGCCTACACTCAGCACGACCAGGCCTTCTGGAACCATCATCAGCAAGGCGTGCAGGTTACCGATCTCACCGGGACCAAGGTTGCTGATTTACTCAAGAAAAATGGGCTGACGCTTTACGCGGTCGCGCCGCCGCCTTTTATCGCGCCAGAATACAGGCAGATTGTCGACGCGACTCACGGCAAGCTCTACAACATTGTTTCGGAAGAGGACCGCTTCGCCGAGCTGGTGCGCGAGATCGGTCATTCGATTGCCACCGAGTATTCACTCACCTACCTGACGCCGCGTCCGGTCGAGGATGGCACCAACCGTTCGGTTGAACTGCGGGTGAATTATAGTGGCGAGAGCGGGACCGCCGAAACCTCTTACCAGGTGAGAGGAATCGGCGGCGCTGCGATCAATGAGCCTGGGGAGGGTGGAACCAACGCTGAAGGCGAGGGTATCGCAGGGCCCCAGATATCATTTTCGTGGTGGAATGCCGGCGTGCCGCTGATCGCTCTGCTTGGCCTGCTTGCGCTGTCGCGGATGCGCTTCGGGGTTTCGGCCGAAGAGCTCAAGGCGATCGTTGAGGCACAGGCTGCCGCCCCGACGCCTAGCCTGGTTGCCGACGCTCGCCATTTGGCTCAGCGTGCGCGCGGAGCCGGGCAGGCGCAAACCGTTGCTAAAGCGGCGCTTCCGGCCGCACCATCGGGTGTGCGGGCCCAGGCCGCGACCATCGCGGCTGGTTCGCCTCGCGAGGCGCGTCTCACGGCGCTCGACCGGATCGATCAGATTCCGGCGGAATTTGCCCTGCTCAAGGACGAGATTTCGCTTGGCCGCGGCGAAGACAACGATATCGTGATCCCCCATCCTAGCGTTTCCCGGGCCCACGCGCGGTTGGTGCGGCGTGACGGTGTATGGGAGTTGACCGATCTCAACTCGACCAATGGCAGCTACGTCAATGAACAACCGGTGCATGGTTCGGCGCGCGCGGTCAACGGCAGCGAAGTCCGGTTCGGTGACATCCGCTTCGTCCTGCACTTTTAAAGTCAACCTTTAGGTTAGCTTCGAGTTTGTTTTCGGGCATAGCGGAATAAATCTGCCCTAGCGAGCGGTAGCGACGCACTCCTGCCCAAAACCGGTGCGCGCCGCTTGCCCACCACGGAACGCGATATTGCACCCCCCGCTTGACTCGGGCGGTCTGACGCGACAGAGCTAACCGGAATAAAGTTTTTGGGAGAGTCGGGAAATGGAGTGTGCGCATCGGCGGAACCGGCGGGCGCTTTTGCGGGTGAGGATGTGAACGGGCAGGGGCAGCTACCTCGCATCTCCACGCCGGTACCGGGCCCGAAGTCACGGGAAATTTTCGAGCGCGAGCAGCGCTATATCGCTCCGGGGCGGCAGCGAATCTCTCTGCTCGCCGAAGTCGCCTTCGAGCGGGGCGACGGAGCAACCCTGACCGATGCCGATGGCAACATTTATCTCGATTTCTTTGCCGGAGTTGCCGTCGCCAGCCTCGGCCATGCGCATCCGATAATGGCCGATGCGATCGCGCGACAGGCCAAGCGCCTCATGGTTGGCACGTTCGCGACGCGCGAGCGCGCCGAGGCCTTTGAATTGCTGGCCGAAGTGGCTCCCGCAGGGCTTAGGCGCGCCCATCTCTATAGCGGCGGTGCCGAAGCGGTTGAGGCCGCCCTGCGGCTGGCGCGCTCGATCACCGGCAAGCACGAAGTCGTGAGCTTCTGGGGCGGCTTTCATGGCAAGACCGGCGGCGTTATCGGGCTAATCGGCGACGAATCGAAGCAAGGGTACGGCCCCCTGCCGGGCGGGCGCTACCAGGTTCCTTACGCCGACTGTTACCGCTGCCCGTTCAAGCTGAAATACCCTTCGTGCGGATTGCACTGTGTCGATTTCGCGCGCCAGCAAATCAGGAATTCGTCCGCTGGGGCGATAGCGGCAATCCTGGTCGAGCCGATGCAGGGTACCGCGGGCAATGTGATACCGCCCGATGACTGGATGCCGGCGGTGAAGTCGCTCGCAAAGGATCATGGCGCCGTGCTGATCGCCGACGAGATGATTACGGGATTCGGCCGCACTGGCACGATGTGGGGCGTCGAACACAGCGGCGTCGAGCCGGATATTGTGACGGCAGGGAAGGGGATGGGCTCCGGGTTCCCCGTCTCGGCCGTCTTGACCAGCGACGAAATGAGCAACGCGGAGCCCTTCTCCAAACCGAGCGCATCGTCCTCGAGTTACGGCGGTAACCCGCTCGCCGCAGTCGCGGTGGCTGAAACTATTAAGGCCATCCGGCGCGAGAAGCTGATCGAAAATTCGCGCAAGGTCGGAGCAATCTTGCTTGGCCGGCTGCTCGAATTTAAAGAAAAATACGAATTCGTCGGTGACGTTCGCGGGCGTGGACTCCTGATCGGGCTCGAACTCGTACGCGACAATCGGACCCGGGATCAGATGAGCCGCAAGGTGATGGAGATCATTTTCCGCGAGTCGCTGCGCCGCGGTCTTCTCACGATGGGCTACTTCCCGCGCATCCGGATTAATCCTCCGCTCGTGATTACAGAGGCGCAGGCCGAGGCTGGCGCCGAAATCCTGGACGAAGTCTTCGCCTTCGTGCGCGACAAGGTCGACTGGCGCGCCGCCGGCTGAAGCGGAGTTACCGGGATGGGGACTGATGCGGGAAATTTGGGTTTGTTTTGCGACCTCGCCGGAACGCTGGTGAAAATGGACGAGACGCGGCAGCTTCCGCTCGATGATCGAGGCAATATCCGGATCCAGTTGCTGCCGCACGTCAAGGCGAAGCTGGTGCCGATGCGCGACCATCTGATTTTCGTTGTCACCAACCAGGCCGGAATCAAGCGCGGGCGCTTCATGCTCGCGCAGGTCGAAGCGGCAATGGCGGAACTCGACAGGCAGCTCGACGGAATCCTCACCGCCTGGCAGATTTGTCCGCATGACGACGCGGACGGGTGTGAATGCCGCAAGCCCAAGGCCGGAATGGTCACCGAGCTCGCGGCAGTCCATGGCGTCGATCTGAAGATCTCAACGATGGTGGGCGATCAAGAGGTCGACGCCGCCGCTGCGTGCGCCGCGGGCGTCGGCAGATTCGTCTGGGCCAGGGATTTCTTCGGCTGGGAATAGGGGACACAACTCGCGGCGGGATTTTCGGTCCGGCGTGGTCGCGGTTCGGCATCGGCGCTTGACGCGCCGACCGTACAGGTACGATCACTATCACACCGTCGATTCGCTCATCGGGTAACGGAGGAAGCCATGGACCAGATGCGCGCGGTAGTCGTTGATCCCAACGTTGCGGGTCGTCTTGCGATCAAGCAGGTTGCCAGCCCCTCGCCGCGTCCGGCCGAAACGCTGGTGCGAGTTAAGGCCATCTCCCTCAATCTCGGTGAAGTCAGGCGATCGCTCACCATGGCAGATCCGGGATGGCGGCCCGGATGGGACCTGGCCGGCGTGGTCGAGCAGGCCGCGAGCGACGGGTCGGGTCCGCAGGCTGGCGCGCGGGTCGTCGGATTTCTGCCAGCCGGAGCATGGGCCGAGATGGCCGCGGTGCCGACCAATGCGATCGCCGTCCTGCCCGACAAAGTTTCATTCGCGCAGGCGGCGACGCTGCCGGTGGCGGGTTTGACGGCGCTCTACTCGCTGGAACGCAACGGTTCGCTCTTGGGACGGCGGCTGCTGGTGACAGGAGCTTCGGGCGGCGTGGGCCATCTCGCGGTGGAAATGGCCAACCATGCGGGAGCATTCGTGGTCGCGTCGGTGCGGCGGCCCGAGCGCGAAAAGCATGCACGCGGGGCGGGCGCGCATCAGGTCGTGGTCGGCGAGGATCTCTCGGCGGCGGCGGGGTTCGGTCCCTACGATTTGATCCTGGAATCCGTCGGCGGCAATTCGCTCGGGGCAGCACTGAAACTGCTGGCGCGCGGCGGGATGTGCGTGCTCTATGGAGTCTCGGCGTCGGCCGAAACTACCTTTGATGCAGCCACCTTCATGCGGACCGGAGGCGCATCTTTGTACGGCTTTATCCTCTTCCACGAAATCAGGTTCAGGCCGGCCGCGGAGGGTCTCGCCCAATTGGCGCAGATGGTCGCTGACAACAAACTCCATCCGCAAATCGAACTGGAGGCGCCGTTCGCTCAAATCGCCGAGGTCGCGCAAAAGCTCTACAATCGCGGGATCGCCGGCAAGGCGGTGCTGAACCTGTAGTCTGGCCATCGCGCGCGCTACATGGTTGCCCGAGCACTGGAAAATCCGCGCGCTTTCTGCGACATCTCGAAATGGCCCACCCTCCGATGCGAGGATAACCACGATGAAAATCGGAATGCTGATGGTTTTTCACGAGAGTACCGCGCGGCCTGCGCCGTTCGCGCAGGAGATGGAGCAGATCGGTTTCGAGTCGCTGTGGGCGCCCGAGCATCCGATTCTTCCGGTCAATCCCAAAACGCCCTTCCCGCAGGGCGGACCGATCCCCGACCTTTACGCGCACATGAGCGATCAGTTCGTATGCCTCGGGATGGCGGCTGCGGCCACCACCCGGCTCAAGCTGGGTACGGGAATCACGCTGGTGCCCGAGCACAATCCGATCGTGGCGGCCAAGCAGATCGCGACGCTCGACTATTTCTCAGGCGGCCGTTTCATCTATGGCATCGGCGCCGGCTGGCTGCGCGAGGAATCAGAGCTGCTTGGAGTGGATTTCCCGCGGCGCTGGACGCAGACTGCCGAGTATATCGCGGCGATGCGCGACTTGTGGTCGAAGCCCGAGGCCTCCTTCGCCGGGAGTTACGTCAAGTTCCCGCCGGTGCGATCCTATCCCAAACCGATACAGCAACCGGGACCGCCAGTGCTGCTCGGCAGCAAGGACAAGAACGCCCTCAAGCGCGTGGCGCAATGGGGTGACGGATGGTGTCCCAACCGAGTCGATCCCGCTTTTATGAAGGAGCAGCTCGCGATTCTGAAGGAGGAATGCCGCGCCGCGGGCCGCGACTACGGCAGGCTCGATATCACGGTGATGGGCACGATTGCGGGTGAGCGCGCGCAGGTGCAGGAAGAACTCGCGAGGTATGCCGAAGTCGGGGTAGGGCGCTTCGTCCTACAGGTCGGCACGCTCACGCCGGAGAATTATCGGCAGCGCCTCGAGCGTTACGCGTCGTCATATTTGTAGAAATCGCCTGATCGCGAGGCTTTCTCGCGGCGGGCGCGAGCGGAGCCAACACGGAGGTAGGAAAATGAAAATCGGGGTCCTTGGATTCGTTGCGAGCCATACCGCCGCTCCGGGCGCGGTCGCGCAGAAGGCCGAAGCGCTGGGCTTCGAGTCATTCTATCTGCCGGAGCATCCGATAATTCCGGTCACGCACAAAACGCGGTATCCGCTCTCGCCCGACGGCGAGATTCCCGACTCCTACGCGCAGATGATCGATCCCTTCGTGGGTCTGGCATTGGCGGCTGCGGTGACGAAGAAGATCGGGCTGGGCACAGGCATCTGCCTGGTTCCCGAGCGCGACCCGATAATCCTGGCCAAGGAAGTGGCGACGCTCGACTACTATTCGGGCGGCCGCTTCATTTTCGGCATCGGCGCCGGATGGCTCGCTGACGAAAGCGAGATCATGGGAGTCAACTTCAAGCGGCGCTGGCCGATGACGCGCGAGTGTATCCGCGCAATGAAGGAGCTTTGGACCAAACCCGAGGCGAGCTTCGCCGGTGAATTCGTCAAATTCCCTCCCGTCAAATCGAATCCCAAGCCCGCACGCAAGCCGCATCCGCCGATCCATATCGGCGCGGGAGGCATCGGCCCGAGCATGGAACGCGCGCTCAGAGATACCGTTGCGATTGGCGACGGGTGGGCGCCGCTCGGGCTTACGCCCGACGTGCTCGCGGTCGAGCTCGGCAAGCTCAAGAAGATGTGCGCCGAGGCTGGACGCGACTTCTCCAAGCTCGAAATCTCGATGTATTTCCCGGCGCAGGGCGACCCGAAGCGGGTGCGCGAGCAGTATCGCGAGGCCGGCGCGCATCGGCTGATCTTTCTGCTTGATTCACCGATGCCGGGCAAGTTCGAAAAGGATCTGGAGGACCTTGCCAAGGCGTGGCTGAATTGAGGCGAGCCCGGAAAATTCCCCTCGGCGGCCAGGACCCGCAATGCCGCTGAGGGGTGCCATCTCCGGCTTTGGTGAAGTTGCCGCACAGGCGCATCTGGTCGGATGGCGTTCGCGACCCGGCGTCAGCATCGTTGCGATCCATGATCCGGTCGCCGAGCGGCGGCACCGCGCGATCAATCTGATCCCGAACATTCGCGTCTACGACGATCTCGAACTGATGCTCGAGGGCGAGGCTCTTGATTTTGTCGACATCGCAAGTCCGCCCGCATTCCATGCCGCGAGCGCTCGCCTGGCGCTCGAAGCGGGCGCCAACGTACTGGTCGAGAAGCCTCTGTGCCTGGAACCTGCGGAGCTGGACGAGCTGAGCCGGCTCGCCACCAGCAAGTCGCGGGTCCTGATGTGCGTGCACAACTGGAGACACGCGCCCGCTTACCGGCGCGCGTACGAATTAATCACTCAGGCGCGCCTCGGCGAGGTTCGCTACATAGCGCTGACCCGACTGCGAACTGAACCGGCCGGCGCCGGCGGAAGTGCCGCGCCGAGCGGAGAGCGCTGGCGCCTTGACGCGACCACCGGCGGCGGAATCCTGATCGATCATGGCTGGCACGCGTTTTACCTGGCGCAGTGGCTTATGGGTGGCGACGCCCCGCACGCGGTTTCGGCGCATCTCGGGTTTCGCACCGGTACAACCGTCGACGATCTGGCGGATTTGCGGATCGATTTCCCACGCGATCGAATTGCTCATGTGCACCTTTCATGGTGCGCACCGGCAAGGCGAACTTCGGCGATTATCTACGGATCAAATGGGATTTTGGAGATCGAGGGCGATCGCGTAATTCTGACCGAACGCTCGGGAAGGGTCGAGGACCACTCGGTGGCCGACGCGCCGGACGATTCCTACCATTGGGCATGGTTCGCCAGAACGGCGGCGGAGTTCGAGCGCGCGACCGCCGAAGCCCCTGAGGCGCGCGAAAACCTGTCGCAGGCACGTGTGGCAATCGGATTGATCGCGCGAGCCCGGGAATCCTCCAGGACGGGCGGTTCCGCGCTAGGCTTCGACTGACCTGATGCTCTGGGACAATCGAAGCGCCTGTTAATCCAAAGTTCACAGTTTCTACTCCCTATTGACTTTCGGGTCAGCCGGGTTAAAGTTCCTTATTGACCGCTGGGTTAGGGAGATGCGTCGAACGCGCTAACGGGCGTCTGGTCGTGCTGTGGTGGGCTTTGTCACTTCGCGCAAGACCTAAGGTGGGAAGACCTTCGGCGGTCGAGTCATCCGGAGGTGTTTGGCGGCGAGTTCCTCGTCCGCCGCTCGTACAATGGCCGCGACGGATACCCGTGCAGTTTCGTCGGAGTCGCGCTCTCAGGATTCCAGAGATGAGATTCTCAAAGCGGCGAGCGCGCTTTTCGCCAGCCGCGGCATCCACGAAACTTCGATGTCTGAAGTGGCCCGCGCCGCACGGGTCAGCAAGGCGCTGATTTTCTGGCACTTCAAGACCAAAGAGGATCTTTTCTTGGCCGTCCTCAATCGCCTGCTCGAGCCCTACGTGATCGATTTCGCCGAAGAAGCCGGGGTGCTCGACGAAAAGGCGCAGATAACGAAGCTGGTCGAATCCTATTTGCTCTTCGTGCGCGACAATGCCAGCTCGATTCGGTTCTTTATCGCGCAACTTTTGCACGGTGATCGGACTTACGAAGTGTTGACCAACCAGGTGCTGGCGCTGTACGACGGCTACCGCGCGCTCCTGACCGACCTTATTTCGCGGACTCAGGAAAAGGGGCTCTGCTCGCGTGAATTTCCGGCGCAAGTAACCGCCGCCTTCTTGCTCTCGACGCTGAACGGCATGTTGCTTGGGTTCCTGTTCGTTCGCGACGGTGGCGTGGACCTCGAGGGTGCGATGGGGATGTTGCGGCAGTGGTTGTTTCGCGAGGCCCCGCCGAGCGAACCCAGCGGCGTTCCGACGCAATCAGTCCGCACCCTCTGAAACTTCAGGAGCAGTGATTGGAATGCGTATTCCTTTGCGACAGATGATCGACCTTGGCCGCTACATGAGCCGCAAGAAGCGCGCCGGCGAGAAATATTTCCCGATCGTCCTGATGCTCGAGCCGCTCCACGCCTGCAATCTGGCCTGCGTCGGATGCGGCCGCATTGTCGAATACAAAGACACGATTCGCGATCAGATGCCGCTGGACGAGGCGCTCGCCTCAGCCGAGGAGGCGGACGCCCCCATCGTTTCGATCTGTGGCGGCGAGCCGCTTATGTACAAGCATATCGTGCCGCTCACCACCGGTCTCGTTGATCGCAAGCGCCACGTTATGATCTGCACCAACGCGATTTTGCTCGAGCGGTTCGTCAAGCAGGTTCCGCCGAGCCCCTACCTTAGCTTCAATATCCATATCGACGGCATGCGTGAGACCCACGACCGGGTGGTCGACCGCGACGGCGTCTTCGACACCTGCGTCAAGATGATCAAGATGCTCAAGGAAAAGGGCTATCGGGTTCAGACCAACTCCACCATCTTTCGCGAGACGAGTGGGGAGGAGATAGAGGAGTTGATCGGATTCCTGACCGGGTTGCGCGTCGACGGGATGCTACTAACGCCGGGCTACCACTACCAGGTGCTGACCAACGACATCTACCTCAAGAACGACGAGATGCCTTATAAGTTTGAGCGCGTCCGTAAACTTGCCGAAGACCACAAGATCATCAACACGCCTATCTATCTCGACTATCTCGTTGGTGAGCGCGATCTACTGTGCAGTCCGTGGACCACGGTGACGCGTAATCCGCGCGGATGGAAGGGACCCTGCTACCTCATCACGAACGGCCACTACAAGACCTTCCGCGAGATGCATGAGGCGACCGACTGGGAGTTCTACCGAACCAAGCAGGACGTGCGCTGCCGCGATTGCAAGCTGCATTCAGGCTTCGAAGGCACGGTCGCCCTGCAATTCGGCAAGAACTTCAAGGATTCGTGGCGGATGGTACGCCACTACGTGTCTTGAGGTTTTCTGTGGCGACAGGCGTCGAGAAATTGCCAGGGACGCCCGAATGACGACGAATCTGCAGCCGGCAGGAGTGCCGGATCTGGACCGCTATTTGAGGGAGCGCGCGGTCATTGTCGAGCGAGCGCTTGCCGAAACCGTGGCCACAGGCGACGGTCCGGGCCGCCTGTTCGAGGCTATGCGCTACAGCCTTCTGGCCGGAGGCAAACGCCTGCGCCCGGTACTGGCGCTTGCCGCCTGCGAGGCGGTCGGAGGTTCACCCGAGGCAGCGATTGGGTTCGCGTGCGCAATCGAGATGATTCACACTTACTCGCTCATTCATGACGATTTGCCATGCATGGACGACGACGATCTGCGCCGCGGGCGCCCCACCAATCACAAGGTCTACGGTGAGGCGATCGCAACGCTGGCAGGCGACGGCTTGCTGACCGATGCCTTTGCCGTGCTGGCGCGTTCGGCGCTCGGGCCGAAGGCGCGAATATCCTCTCGGGTCGCTCTCGAAGCCGTCGCGGAGCTGGCGGAGGCCGCCGGTTCGGCTGGAATGGTGGGCGGCCAGGTGATCGACCTGCTCGGCGAAGGGCGCGCGATGGAGTTGCGCGAACTCGAAGATCTCCACCGCAAAAAGACCGGCGCGCTTTTTGTCGCCGCAGTCTGCTGCGGTGCTCGAATCGGTGGCGCCGACCATCTGCAACTCGAGGCCCTGCGTGAATACGCCAAAGCCTTCGGGCTCGCATTCCAGGTGGTCGATGATCTGCTCGACGTCGAGGAATCGGCCGAGAAAATGGGGAAGCGTACGCACAAGGATGAGGCGCGCGGCAAGGCGACCTATCCGTCTTTGCTCGGAGTCGATCGCTCGTGGGAACTGACGCGCGAATTGGCCCGCCGCGCGCACGCCGCGTTGGCCGGTTTCGACCATCGCGCCGACCCGCTCCGAATGCTCGCGACTTTCGCCGTGGAGCGCAAACTGTGACGCTGCGCGCCGCCAGCGCCGGAAGCGGAGTTTCCCGCAAAGCCGATCCTGCAGCCGGCGCAGTGCGTCCGCGCCAGGCCGTCCTGGTCGAACCCGGGCGGCTCGAGTTGCGCGACTTCACTCCCCCTCATCCGGGCCCGGGTGAGGTGCTCCTGCAGGTCAAATGCGCATTGAGCTGCGGTACCGATCTCAAGGCCTGGCGCCGAGGTCATCCGATGTGGCCGATGCCGGCGGCGTTCGGCCATGAATTTTCCGGCGTCGTCGCCGAAGTCGGCCCGGGCGTAAACAACTTCCGCGTTGGGGACGAGATGATGGCGGCGCCGACCGCTCCCTGCGGCCATTGCTTCTATTGCGATCGCGGCCAGGAGAATCTGTGTCCGCTGGCGATGGAAAAGATGGTCCTCGGCGGCTACGCCGATTTCATCCTGGTCGGCGCCCACGTGGTCGCGCGCAACGCTTTTCATAAGCCCGCCGCGATCGGATTCGAGGAAGCCGCCCTGCTCGAACCGATGGCTTGCGTGGTGCATGCGCAAGAGCTGGCGCGGCCCGAGAAATTCGAAACCGTGCTCGTGATCGGTGCGGGCGCTTTCGGAGTTCTGCAGGTGATGGCGCTCAAAGCCCGGGGCGTGCGCGAGGCAGTGGTTGCGGGGCGCGGCGCGCAGCGGTTGCAATGGGCCGGCGAGCTTGGCGCCGATCGCGTGATTGACGTCGAGGCGGCGGGCGCGGAGGCGGCCGTTGCGTCGCTTAACGGTGGTTACGGTCCTGACCTTGTGATCGAGTGCACCGGGCAGGTCGCGGGATGGAGCGACGCCTTTGCCCGGGTCCGCCGCGGCGGCCGGGTGGTGTTTTTCGGCGGATGTCCGGTCAACACCGCCCTCAGCGTCAACACGCGCCGGATGCATTACGACAACCTGACGCTGTTGGCGCCGTTTCATTTCCGGCCGCGCGACGTGCGCAAGGCCTTCGAATTATTGTGCTCGGGCGAGCTCGGCGCTGGCCGCATCATCAATGCGCGCCGCCCGCTGAGCGACCTGGCCGAGGTGTTCGGGATGCTCGAGCGGAGTGCGGTGCTCAAATGCGCCGTGATTCCCTGAGGGGTTCGATCAAAGCTTCAAGATTGGCTGCGGGTGGTGGGGAACAGGCCATAATTTCCATGAATCAAGCAGAAATTTCACACGCACAGGCGGGGATCAACATTGCTCCGCGCGACGAATTCGCCGCCAAGGTTGATTTTACCATCGACCGCGCACAGCGCGCGCTGCTCGCGCAGCAACATCCCGAAGGCTACTGGCAGGAGCCGCTCGAAGCGAACGCGGAGATGAATGCTGAGTACATCATCTTCAACCGCTTCATGGGGCTGCCGCCCAATCCCGATCTCGACAAGCGGCTGGTGAAGGCCATCCTCGAGACCCAGCAGGGCGACGGCTCGTGGACGCTTTTCCCGGGCGGCGACGGCGATCTGTCGACCTCCATCGAGGCTTATTTCGGCTTGAAGCTCGCCGGCATGCGGGCCGGCGACGAACCAATGATGCAGGCCCGCCGCTGGATTCTTTCCAAGGGTGGTATCGCCAACGCCGGTGTCCTTGCCCGCTTCTATCTTGCCGCGATGAGCCAAGTGCCATGGCGCGCCACCGCCGCAATGCCAGTTGAGATCACGCTGCTGCCCAACTGGTTCCCGGTCAATATCTACGAACTCGCCTCCTGGGCGCGCGGGACTCTGATGGCGCTGATGGTGCTTCAGGCTAAGAAGCCGGAAGTGGCGGTCGACTGGCGTCAGGGCGTACTCGAACTTTACATTCAGCCGCCCCATTTCACCAAATTCACGATGCCGCGCGGCGGGCGCATGCTCTCCCTGCGCAATCTGCTCCGCGCCGCTGACAAGGCCCTGCGTCTTTATGACGATCATCACTTGCGCTCCATGCGCGCGAGCGCGCTCCGCTATGCCGAAAACTGGCTGCTCGACCATCAGGACGCCAACGGTTCGTGGGGCGGAATCGAGCCCTGCTATCTGCTGAGTCCGATGGCGCTCAAGGGACTCGGATACCGCAACGACCATCCCGTGATCGCGAAGTCTTTGGAAGCGGTGCGCGAGCTGATTTGGGAGCAAGGCGATTCGATTCTTTACCAGCCGTGCGTGTCGCCCAACTGGGACACCGCGCTCGCGGCCAAGGCTCTGATTGACGCCGGACTTCCAGGGGACCATCCGGCCCTGCGCGACGCCGCCAGGTGGCTTACGGATCATCAGATTTTCAGAAGGGGCGACTGGTCCATAAAGCGGCCCCAGCTTGAACCCGGCGGATGGGCCTTCGAGTTCTTCAACGATTGGTATCCCGACGTAGACGATTCGGCCGTGATCCTGATGGTCCTCGCCGGTGCCGCTCACGATGACGCCGCCGCGCGCGAGCGGGCGATCAGGTTGGGTGCGAACTGGGTGATGGGGATGCAATCGAAGGACGGTGGGTTTGCCGCTTTCGATGTTGACAACGATTCCGAGTGGCTCAATTCCGCGCCCTTCGCCGATCTCGAAGCGGCCACCGATCCAACCTGCGCGGACCTCACCGGACGCGTACTCGAGATGATGGCGGCGGTAGGCTATCGCGCCGACCATCCGGTGGCGCGCCGCGCGATCGCGTGGCTCAGGCGCAACCAGAAAAGCGACGGTTCGTGGTGGGGCCGCTGGG
>DASPQS010000207.1:0-13765 GCA_035624865.1 Binataceae bacterium (SeqCode)
CCCGAGAGCATGAAGGCGATGGTCGACGCGGGGGTCTTCAGAATCCCGCAACCCGCCAGGACCGGCGGTTACGAAATGAGCCTGCGGACGCTCGCCGATGCGGTGACCGCGCTGTCGGAAGCATGCCCATCGAGTGGCTGGGTCGTGATGGTGATGGGGGCGCATCACTTCTGCCTCGGGGCGTGGCCCGAGCAGGCTCAGGATGATGTCTTTGGCGGCGGGCGCGACGGGCTGGTTGCGGGCACCCTGTCATGGCAGGGCAACGCGCGCAAGCTTGACGGCGGATACGTCGTCAATGGGCGGTGGCAGTTCTGCAGCGGGGTGGATCGCTCGAACTGGATCATGCTCGGATGCGCGAACGCCGACACCGGCGGCCCGTTCGTACACGTGGTCGCGCCGCGCGAGGAGATCATCGTCGACGATACCTGGCATGTGCTGGGCCTGGAAGGAAGCGGTAGCAAGGACGTGGTCGCCAAAGACCTGTTCGTGCCGGCGCACCGGGCGCTCGATACGCGCGAGATGATGAAGGGTTCCTCGCCCTACGCGGCGAACCACGCCACCAATCTCTATCGCATTTCCGCGGACTCGATGCTTTCGATGTCCGTGCCCACGGCGATCCTGGGTTCGGCGAAGTTCGCGCTGGCGAAGTTTATCGAACTTACGAAGGAGCGCCGCGTTATCGTCACGCGTGCCCGCAAGGCGGAGCACGGACCCTCGCAGATAAGGCTGGCCGAGTCCGCAGCGGAGCTGCAATGCGCGCAGCTCCTGGTTTATGACGGTCTCGAGCTTATGGCGCGGGTGGCACAGTCGGGAGAGGGCGCGACCGACATGGGCTATCGCGCGCAGGTCAAATGGCAGGCGGCGTACGCGACCGAACTCTGCCGGCGCGCGGTGTCGCGCCTCTTCGCAGGATCGGGGGCCCATTCAATTTATAATTCGAGCCCGCTCCAGATCGCATTCAGAAACGTGACCGTCGGCGCGCAGCACGCCAGTCTGGACTTCGACACATCGGGCGAGCTCTACGGCAGGATGCGGCTGGGACTGATCAAGCAATAGCCGCGCGCGCCGGCTAACTGGCGCTCGAAACCGCGGAAGTTCGATGGTCGATCGTGCGCCGCCAAGCGTCGCGCTGCTTCCGATTTCCGACGCGTAGCGGAATTGAACGACATCGGGGAGGGCTCGCGTCAGAACGGGATCCGCGGGTTCACCCTTCACATAGTGATTCATGAAGGCGAGGGCGTAGACGGCAATATCCTGATGCGCGCTGCTCGGGAAATTAGTCCACGCGAAATGCCCGGCCTGGTCGAACTCGACAAAGTATTTGGGCGCCGGCGACTGGTCGTAAGTCCCCATCGGCTTGTCGAGCGAAGGTGTGATGCCGAAATCCCGTGTTCCGCCCTGATACATCACCGGGGCGGACAAATTAGCGAGCGTACCGTGCGACAGAAACGGCTGGCTATAGGGCGATAGAGCCAGAACAGCCCTTACGCCCGCGAGTTTCCATTCGGGCCACGCGCCAGCCAGACCGAGAACAGTATAACCTCCGAGCGAGTGTCCGGCGAGACCGAGGCGGGACCAATCAACGCGATTGCGAAAACGGTCGTCAGCCCTGATCGCCTCGATCAGATTGCGGATGTCTTCCGCACGGTCGCGGTAGGTCGTTTGGTCCCATTGCCTGGGCTGCCGGAACCGCAGCGCGGGCGCGCTCAGCCAACTCGCCTCACCGCCGTTGCAGGCCGCGTCGCGGTGGTCGGGGGCGAAGACGATGTAGCCGACAGACGCAAATGCTTCCATCAGGAAGCGTGATTGCGTGGCACATCCGTGGAAGCCGTGTGAAAAGATGATCACCGGCTGCTTGGCGGTGCCGCCGGCCGCATCCGACCATACGGTGACCTTCTGACCCGCAAGCGCGACCGTTTGCTCGGCCGCACGCGCAGTCGCAGCGTTCAAAAGCCAGACAATCGCAGCGAAGAGCGCAAGTCGGAAGGGAGAGAAATCACGCATGGCAAAAGTGTAACGTCAACCGGCATTTGTGTCTCCGATTTTTTGGTGGTCGGGCAGGCAGGTCCAGGCATTCGAATAGGGTAGGGCAAGCAAGCTCAGGGCTGTCCGGCGGGACCACAAGGCTGATACATTACGCAGGATGGATTCCGGTGAAGGGAGAATGGATGTCGCGTCGGGCGTCGATGCGGTGCGCGCAGATTTTGACGCGGCGATCGCTGCGCGCGGCCTTACGCAGTTGAGGAGGTCAGCGCCGCGTACGATCCAAGTCAACGTTGGCAAGCTGTGCAACCAGGCGTGCCATCATTGCCATGTCGACGCGGGTCCCAAACGCACGGAGATCATGACGCGTGCGACGGCGGAGCGCGTGGTCGAATTGATTGCCAGCAGTCGCGGCGTCAAGGCCGTCGATCTGACCGGAGGCGCGCCGGAACTCAATCCGAATTTCCGCTTTATCGTTGAAAGCGCACGCATCCTGGACCGTGCCGTGATGGTGCGATGCAACCTGACGGTGCTGTTCGTTCCCGGGATGGAATGGCTACCGGAGTTCTACCGCGATAATCGAGTCCATCTGGTGTGCTCGCTGCCGTGCTACGGGCCTGAGAACGTCGAGAAGCAGCGCGGGCGCGGCGTCTTCGAGCAGAGTATCGACGCGCTGCAACGGCTGAATCGCTTGGGTTATGGGGAGGGGCTCGCGCTCGATCTTGTCTACAACCCGGTCGGGCCATCCCTGCCGCCGCCGCAGAGCGAACTCGAAAGTCGTTATCGTGAGGAGCTGGGGACGAATTTTGGGATATACTTCGATCGCCTGCTGACCATCACCAACATGCCGATCAACCGCTTCGCTCATCAGTTGCATCGATGGGGCCGGTTCGAGGAATATATGGGGCTCCTGGTCAACCATCTCAACCCGGCGACAGTTGCCGGGCTGATGTGCCGCACGATGGTGAGCGTCGGCTACGATGGTGGGCTATACGATTGCGACTTCAACCAAATGATCGAACTTCCAATCGGTGCGTCCGGAGAAGGACGCCGGCTGACCGTGTGGGATATCGACGATTTGGGTGCGCTCGCCGGCGCGCAGATCGCGACCGGCGCGCATTGCTTCGGTTGCACGGCCGGAGCGGGTTCGAGTTGCGGCGGCGCCCTCGCGTAGCGAAATCACAACACGCGTAGAGCACCGGCACGGATTTTCGCCGCAGTCTCCGCGTGCTATGAGAAAAAGCCGCAGCCTTGATCAGAATTTCGAAAGGAGCCTGCCGCATGCCTGACGTTCGTATCGAGGGTACCTGTGAACCGCGCTTCGAGCGCGTAAAAGCGGCCTTCGCCGAGAATTTCGAGAAGCGCAATGAATACGGCGCGGCAGTCGCCGTGACGGTCGACGGCAAGCAGGTCGTGGATCTGTGGGGCGGGTATGCCGACAAGGCACGCACGCTACCATGGAATCGAGACACGATCGTCAACGTTTTCTCGACCACCAAGGGACTGACCGCAATCGCGGCGCATCGGCTGGTTGACCAGGGCTTGCTCGACCTCGACGCCCCGGTCGCGCGTTACTGGCCTGAATTTGCGCAGGCGGGCAAAGAACGGATTCCGGTGCGCTGGCTGCTGAGCCATCGCGCGGGCCTGCCGGCGCTCCGCAAGCCTCTGCCTGACGATGCGTTTTACAATTGGGACATGATGACGGCGGCGCTCGCGGCCGAGGAGCCGTGGTGGGAGCCGGGAACCAGGCACGGCTACCATGCGATAACCTATGGATGGCTGATCGGCGAGGTGATGAGGCGGATCACCGGCAAGAGCCCGGGAACGTATTTTCGCGACGAAATTGCGCGGCCTCTGGGGATCGATTGCCATATCGGGCTCGATGCGCGCGAGGACGCGCGCTGCGGGCAGATGATCCAGTCGCCACCGCCGCCGCCCGATCAGGTCAATCTGTTTGAATACTCGCAAAAGAATCCCGAATCGGTCACGGCAAAGGCATTCATGAATCCGCCTACCGCGATGAAGCTTGGGGCGATCAACGCGCGAGCATGGCGTGGCGCTGAAATTCCAGCAGCCAACGGACATACGACCGGACGTGCGTTGGCGCGGCTTTATGGTGCGCTTGCACGCGGCGGTGAGATTGACGGAGTGCGCATCCTCACCCCGTCGGCTATCGCGCGATGTCACACCGAGGAATCCCACGGGCGCGATGAGGTGTTGATGGTGCCGACGCGATTCAGCACGGGTTTCATGCTGACGCAAACGCACGACCCGATGGGCCCGAATCAGCATCCGTTCGGCCATCCCGGCGCCGGCGGGTCACTCGGATTCGCGGATCCCGACGCGAAGATCGGCTTCGGCTACACCATGAACAAGATGGGGCCGTATATCCTGATCGATCCGCGAGCGCGGGAGCTGATCGAGGCGGTCTACGCGTCGCTCTGATCGCGGATAGCCCAAGAGGACGCGAATGGCGAAGACGAGGATTGATGGCGATTGCGATGCGCGTTTCGATCGCGTACGCGACGCGTTTGCGGAAAACTTCGATCGGCGCGGCGACGTCGGCGCGGCGGTCGCCGTAACCATCGACGGCAAGCCGGCCGTCGACTTATGGGGCGGCTACGCCGATAAGGCCCGGAAGCGCCCGTGGACGCGCGAAACACTCGTCAACGTCTACTCCGCGACCAAAGGAGTCACGGCGACCTGCCTCAACCGGTTAGTTGACCAGGGTCGGGTCGACCTCGACGCACCGGTTGCGCGCTACTGGCCGGAATTCGCGCAAGCAGGCAAAGAGCGGATTCCTGTGCGGTGGCTCCTGAGCCATCGTGCGGGCCTTCCAGCGATCCGCAAACCGTTGCCATCAGACGCTCTAATGCGATGGGATTTGATGACGGCCGCGCTCGCCGAGCAGGAGCCGTGGTGGGAACCAGGGACCAAGCACGGTTACCACGCGCTGACGTTTGGCCATCTGGTTGGTGAAGTCGTGCGGCGGGTTACAGGAAAGAGCGTAGGGACGTACTGCCGCGAGGAAATCGCGGGTCCGCTCGGAATCGATTTCCACATCGGACTCGATGCTCGCGATGACAACCGCTGCGCCGAGGTAATTGCGGCGCCATCGCCCGCGCCAGGACAGCCAAATCCTCTCGGCGACGCCGCCCGGAATCCCGAATCCATGACAGCCAAAGCGGTCAACAATCCGGCGGGTGCGCTCAAGCTCAGCACGATCAACTCGCGGACATGGCGAGGTGCGGAAATTCCCGCCGCCAATGGGCATACGAACGCCCGCGCGCTGTCACGCTTCTACGGAGTTCTTGCTCGTGGCGGCGAACTCGAGCGTGTGCGGATACTGAGCGCAGAGCAAATCGAACGTTGCCGCACGGAGGAATCGAACGGGATCGACGCAGTGATGTCCGTGCCGATGCGTTTTGGACTCGGCTATCGGCTTACGCAGCCCGTAGCGAAGTACGGTCCGAATCAGCACGCGTTCGGTCACACGGGCGCCGGCGGATCACTGGGTTTCGCCGATCCTGATGCGAAGTTGGGATTCGCGTACACCATGAATCAGATGGGAACCCAAATTCTACTGGATCCGCGGGTAGCGGCTCTCCTCGAAGCGATCTATACAGTGCTGGGGCAGTAGGAAACCCCGGTGGTCGCGCCGGCTTCAGGGCAGCGCCATCCTTCCAAGACAAAAGCACGGTTGCTGAGCGGCGAAGGGTGCCGGTTGATCAGGGGGAGTGGCGTTCGCAACCGACGCACTTATCGGCTACTAGTAATATAGAGGTGAGATTCGAGGACTTCAGCGCACTGCTATGACCTATGTCACGACGTGGTTCCCGATCGCGATCACGATTCTCACGGCCGGTGTGATAGTCGGCCTGATGGTGTCAGTCAACCGCTTGATTGGGCCGATCCGGTCTGGGGATAAAACGAAGGGTGAGGCCTTTGAATGCGGCAACCCGCCGAGCGGCAGCGCCTGGGGACGCTTCTCCGTGCGCTTTTATCTCACGGCAATACTCTTTTTGGTCTTCGACGTGGAAGTGGTGTTTCTCTTTCCGTGGGCGGTGGAGTTGCGCCTACTAGGGATGTTCGGTTTTGTGGAAGCTCTGATTTTCATAGCGGTCCTGGTTGCCGGATTGGCCTACGCCTGGCAGCGGGGTGCATTGGATTGGGACTGAGCGGATGTCGATGCTGATTGAGAAAATTAAAGAGCGCTTCGGTACGGATATTCTTATGGTGGACAGTGTTCGCGACGAGGCGACAGCTGTCGTGAGCCGCGAGCGCGCTCTGGAAGTTCTGCGCACATTACGCGACGAACCAGGCTTCTCGTTCAATTTCCTTTCCGACCTGACCGCCGTGGACTGGCTCGAACGCACTCCACGCTTCGACGTGGTCTACCATTTGCGCTCGCTGACGCACGGTCATCAGCTGCGCGTCAAGATTGGGGTCGAGGCTTCGGAACCATGGGTGAACAGCGTGTCGGGTCTGTGGAAAGCGGCCGACTGGCTCGAACGCGAATGTTACGACATGTTTGGAATCCGCTTTGAGGGTCATCCCGATCTACGCCGAATATTGCTCTATGACACGTTTACTGGTCATCCGCTGCGCAAAGACTACCCTTACAACCGCCGCCAGCCAATCGTGGAAGAGGTAGATCCGGTTACCCATCCCCGGAGCCCTTCGCAGTAGCGCGGCGACGGCGGCAAAACTATACACGGGCATCCGATGGCACTACCCGCGCGCTGGTCGCAGAAGTTGGAAGCGTCCGATCCAACCGATGAGATCATGGAGATCCAGATGGGTCCATCCCATCCCGCCTCCCACGGGACGATCAAGTTCAACCTCAAGCTCGACGGCGAACGAATCGTGGACTGCGATGTCGAAGTCGGCTACTTGCATCGCGGATTCGAGAAGATGTGCGAGCAGGGAACATGGACGCAATGTTTCCCATACACTGATCGGCTGAACTACGCCTCGCCGTGCATCAACAATGTCGGCTTCGCGCTTGCAGTTGAAAGGCTGTTGGGGATCGAAGCTCCCGAGCGCTGCCAGTATATCCGCGTGGTGATGAGTGAGATCGCACGCATCGCGGACCATCTAACCTGTCTCGGGATGGCCGCGGGCGAGTTGGGTGCACAGAGTGTGATGTTCTTTATGCTCGAGGCGCGCGAAATGCTCTACGACCTGTTCGAGGCTGCCACTGGCGCGCGCCTGACGGTGAGCTGGTGCCGGGTCGGCGGCATCTCGCGTGACTTGCCCGAGGACTTCCGCGAACGGCTCAACTCAGCATTCAAACATCTCGATGCGCTTTTGCTCGATTGCGACAAGCTGCTCACCCGCAACCGGCTGTTTATAGACCGGATGGCAGGGATCGGTGTGATGTCTGCTGACGAAGCAATCTCTTATGGCCTGTCGGGGCCGCTGTTGCGTGCCGCCGGGGTTAGCTACGACGTGCGCAAGGCGAGCCCCTACCTCATCTACGATCGCATGGAGTTCGAAGTGCCGACGGGTGAGCGCGGCGACAATTACGACCGTTTTGAAGTGCGTTTCCGCGAGATGCGCGAGGCACGCAAGATTGCCGAGCAGGCAATGAAACAGATGCCGCATGGTCCGATAGCTGTCGCCGACCAACGGGTGACGCTGCCGCCGAAAGAGCGAGTATACAATTCCATCGAAGGCTTAATGAATCACTTTAAGTTGATCATGGAAGGGATCAAGGTTCCTGCGGGCGAGGTCTACCAGGCGGTCGAGGGAGCAAACGGTGAACTTGGCTTCTACGTAGTTAGTGATGGTAGCGGTCGTCCATACCGTGTGCGCGTGCGTCCGCCTTGCTTCCTGGGGATGGGTGCGTTGAACAAGATGTTGATCGGACACATGGTGCCCGACATCATCGCCACCTTCGGAATGATCAACATGATCGGCGGTGAATGTGATCGTTAGCCGGCTGAACGTGTTTCCCAACCCACTGGCTTAAATCGCTCGCGGGCGCCTGCGCTCTCTAAAGGGTGGGCTTTGCCCAAGCGGGACGGGCCGTTATCATCTTAGCTTAATGGCCGCCGTCAGCTCTATCGCCGTCGCCGGAAGGCCACGGCGGGTCTTGATCGTCCTGCTCGGATCGATTGGTGATGTAGTGCGGGCGTTGCCACTGCTCGGCCGGATCCGGCTCGCCTTGCCGGATTCGCATCTGGCTTGGGCGGTCGAACCCAAATCGGAACCGGTACTGCGTTCGCATCCATGGCTCGACGAGGTCATCGTTTACGACCGGAAGCGAGCACCGTGGTCATTCGCTCCTTTTCTGCGGGAAGTCAGGCGTGGCCGCTTCGACCTCGTCCTTGATCTGCAACGGCATCTGAAGAGCGGCGTGATAGGGTGGATATCCGGCGCCCTGGAACGCTTGGGCTTCGCTGCGGGCAACACCAAGGAGTACAACCATCTCTTTTCGACCCGTCAGATTGCCACGCAGGCGAAGATGCGACTCAAGCTGTTGCAGTACCAGGCGTTTGGCGACGCTTTGGGAATCCCCCCCGCTCCGATCGAATTTGGCCTTGAACCGGCACCCCAGGAAACAGCCAACGCCAACCGACTTCTTGCCGGAGCGTCGTCGCCGAAGCTCGGAGTAATCCTCGGATCGTCGTGGCCGAGCCGGATCTACCCGCCACGTGCCGTGGCAACTGTAATTCGCCAACTGGCGCATCCGACCGACAACTGCTCGGCGCTTTTTCCACTGCTAATCGGTGGCCCTGATGAGGCTGGCCTTGCGACTGCCGTGATGAGGGAGCTTGATGGCGCCGCCGCGCTCAATCTGGTCGGACGCACCAGCCTACGTGATCTGATTGCGATTTTTGCCCAGTGCGCCGTCGCGTTCGGGCCGGATTCCGGGCCGATGCATATGGCGGCGGCGGTGGGATGCCCGGTTGTTTCGTTGTGGGGGTCAACCGCGCCGGAGCGTTCAGCGCCATGGGGATTTGCCGAACTGGCGATCCGCGGCGAGATTCCGTGCCATCCGTGCTACCTGCGTCGGTGTCCAATTGGCGGCGAGTGCATGCGGCGTATCGACCCGTCGGCAGTCGCTCACGCGGTCAGGCAGGCCCTTGTAGCTTCCGGGCGCTACAACAATTCTCAATCCTGCGACGTCCCCGTGTCGGCTGCGGATTATGTCCGATGAAGGCCGCAAGTGGAACGGTCGATCTCGCCGGATGGCGCTTTCGTCTTGCGCGAGACACGAACCATCCAGCTGGGGAGCGGTCCGAGGAACTGATCGCGTTGGCGTATGCGGTGGCCGGCGGAAGAGCCGGAAGGCCGCTCAGACGCTCGCGTCATGCTTCGAGTTTTCGCTCCGTGGTCGGAACGGGACAAACGCCAAACGCCGAGGTCTTTATCAAGCTGATCGATCCGCCGCGAGGAGCCGCCCGACTGAAGGCGATGATCAGAGGATCAAGCGCCGAGCATGCCGTCCAAGCAACCCAACAACTTAACGCTGCCGGTTTTGCCGCACCGCCAGTCCTGCTCTATGGGCGCGAAGCGTCGAGCGGGCGCGAGCTCCTGCTCATGCCGATCGTGCATGGTGATGGTCCCTTCAAAGCGCTCGAGAAAACGCTCGGGTACAAGCGAGCGATGCTGCGCGCGCTCGGAGCGGAAATTGCCCGATTGCATCGTGCTGGGTTCATCCATGGTGACCTCACCCCCTACAACATGTTTGTGGCTCGTGGTGAGCCGCCGCGGTTCATCTTTGTCGACCATGAGCGTACCAGGCTGGCGTTCTTTGCAGGCCGCCGGAGGCGTCAACTACGCAACTTGGTTCAGCTAGGCCGTTTTGACCTGCCCGGTCTCAGCCGTACCGACCGGATGCGGGTGCTGCGCGGCTATGCTGCCAGTCTAAATGGATCGTCGTGGCGATCCTTAAGGAGGCGGGCCGCGGCAATGCTCGAACGGCGAATCCGGCGCGACGGCCTCGAGCGGGCGCGGCGGACTTGATTTCGACAGTCATGTGTGAGGACGGCGATGAATGATAACGTGAGCATTTCGGTCGTAATTCCGGTTTTCAACGAAGTCGCCACGATCGGTCAGGTCATACAGCGAGTCCTCGACTGTGGCTATGAGACGGAGGCGATCGTGGTTGACGATGCCTCGACCGATGGCACGCGTGAATACCTGCAGCGGCTCGAGCATCCGAGGGTGCATTGCTTTTATCATGCGGTTAACCGCGGCAAGGGCGCGGCGCTCAGAATGGGTTTCGCCGCGGCGAAGAATCCCTACGTGATCGTCCAGGACGCTGACCTTGAGTATGATCCCAGAGACTACAGGCTGATTTTGGAGCCGCTGATCGACGGACGCGCCGACATGGTGTACGGTTCGCGCTTCCTTGGCGGTCCGCACCGGGTACTGTTCTTCTGGCACTACCTCGGCAATCGGCTAATTACGCTGCTCTCGAACGTGTTCAGCGATCTCAATCTGAGCGACATGGAGACCGGGATGAAGGCGTTTCGGCGCGAGAAGCTGGCAGCGCTGAAACTAAGCGCCGATCGCTTTACCTTCGAGCCGGAAATCACCTGCAAGGCGGCGCGAGCGCGCTGGAGAATCTACGAGGTGCCGATTTCCTACTCGGGCCGCACCTACGACGAAGGCAAGAAAATCGGCTGGTGGGACGCCATCGCCGCATTTGCCGCGATCGTCTATTACAGGTTCCTCGACTAGGCAGATTATAGGATTTGCGCGCGAGGGGGCATGGGCGAGCCGGAGCATTCGATTTCAGCAGCGGAATTGGCCCAGCAGAGGCCGCCGCTCAGAATTGCTGGGATCGATCCCGAGCGCGGATTCAGCGGCGGCGAAACCCAGGTGCTCGGGCTTACGCGCGCCCTGCTTCGTGCCGGCCATCGCGCGGAAATTATTTGCGATCCCACCGGTACTTTATGGAGCCGGGCCAAAGCGGCAGAAATTACCTGCCACCCTTTGCGAATCTGCAATTCAGTCGATGTTGCAGCCGGACTCAGGCTTCGCGCCCTATTACGCAACGGGTGCTACGATATCGTGCACTTTCATACGGCGCGGGCACACGCGCTCGCACCATACGCGCGCGCCCGCTCGAGAGCATTGATCGTTACGCGGCGGATGGACTACGTGCCGAACCGGGTGTTCGCCCCGTGGCTCTTTAATCGTGCGGTTGACGGCGTCGCCGCGATTTCGAAGGAGGTGGCCGCCGCGCTGGTGCAGGCTGGGGTCAGGCCTGATCGGATCGTGACAATTCCCAGTGGAGTGGACTGTGACCATTTCATGCCGCCCGACGCGGGCCTCCGCGCAGAAGCTCGACAGCGTATCGGTGCCGGTCCCGACGATGTCGTGGCCGGAGTGGTAGCGGCGCTCACTCCGCGAAAGGGTCACAGCCTGTTGCTGAAAGCGATGGCGCTGGCCGCGAAGGTCCCAATCAAATCGAATGAAGGACCCATTCGCCGTCAGCGATTGCTCTGTCTGGTTGCGGGGAGCGGTCCTTCCCGTGACAGGATTGAGGCGGAGGTCGGCGAGCAAGGGCTTGGTGAATACGTCAGGCTGCTCGGTCCGCTGGAGGACCCACGCGCCCTGTTGAGGGCGCTCGATATCTTCGTGATGCCCTCGCGGATGGAAGGGCTGGGCGTCGCCGTATTGGAGGCGATGGCATGTGGACTGCCGGTTGTCGCCTGTGCGGTTGGAGGACTACGTGAAGCTGTCGAACACGAACGCACGGGATTGTTGGTTGCGCCCGATGACGCGCAAACGATGGCACGGGCATTGATGCGGCTCGCAATGGCACCTGGACTGCGTGCTGCAATGGGTGCAGCCGCGCGCGAAACCGCAATTGCCCGGTTCAGTCTGGAAGAAATGGCGCGCCGGACGCTTGAGCTTTACCTCGTATCTATCGATCTTGCGCGTAAGGCGGCTGGTAAAGGATAAATGGCCCGATGCGCAGTATGACGGGTTTCGGACGTGCGGAAGTGACCCGCGGGGGATTCCGTGTGCTGGCGGAGCTCCGCGCACTCAATCAGCGCTTCTTCGAACTCAAGCTGAATCTGCCGCGCGGATGGGGCGAATCCGAAGCCGACATGCGCAAGCTAATCCAAGGTGCAGTCGAGCGCGGCCGGGTCGAAGCCTTCATCCGTTGTGTGATGATCAAACCACCGCCGCCGCGATTGCACGTCAACGACGAACTAGCCCGCCGCTACGTCGCCGAACTGCGCAGGCTCGGGAAGACACTCCGGTTGGAGGGCAAGCTCGGGCCCGAGGTGATTCTGCAACGCCCCGAAATTTTCCAAGTGACGGAGGTCGAGGCCGACACACATGCTGGTAGCAGTGCCGCGATCCAAGCGCTCAAACAGGCACTGCGGGCGCTCGACCGCGAGCGCACACGCGAGGGAAGCGCCCTCAAGCGCGACTTTGAGCTACGCGTTAGGCGGATCGCTGAGGGCATCCCGAGGATCGAGAAGCTTGCGAGTGAATCGTACGACGCGATTCGCGCAAGTTTCGAGAGCAGAGTCAGGGAACTGCTTGGCGAACTGCCGGTGAACGAGAAGCGACTATACGAAGAAGCATCGAACGCCGCACACCACGGAGACATCACCGAGGAGATTACGCGGCTCAGGGTTCATCTGCAGGCGCTGCGCGGGCTGCTGAGTCGCAGCGGACCTGTGGGAAAGTCGATTGAATTCCTGCTCCAGGAGATCAATCGCGAAATCAACACGATGGGAGCGAAATCACAGAATGCGGCTCTGTCGCAAATTACCGTGGAGATGAAGGGCGAAGTGGAGAAAATGCGCGAGCAAGTGCAAAACGTAGAATAATACAGCTACCTTTTGGGAATTATAACGCTATTTGCAATATGGCGGGAGCTTATATAATTTAAGGAATGGAAGCGGATCGGCGACCTCGGCGCGGTATTATTTTTATACTTTCAGCCCCCTCTGGAGCGGGCAAAACGACTATCTCGCGAGCTGCGCTGAAGGCTATCGGGGGGCTCGAGGCGTCGATTTCATTGACTACGCGTGTGCCTCGTGGGGGCGAAGCCGACGGTGTTGATTATCACTTCGTGAGCGACGAGGAATTCAAATCGCGCGTCGAGCGGTCAGAATTGGCCGAATGGGCGCGTGTTTTCGACGCATGTTATGGTACTCCACATGCGCCGCTTGATCGGGCGGTGGCTACTGGCTGCGATATTCTGCTCGACATCGATATTCAGGGGGCGCGGCAAATCCGCAAGGCTTATCCCGCCGACGCGGTCACCATCTTCGTCCTACCCCCGAGCTTTGCGGAACTGGAGGGGCGGTTGCGCCGGCGAGGCACCGAGGATGAGTGCGCGATCGAGCGGCGCTTGCGCCGCGCGCGTGAGGAAGCCTTGGCCTATCCAGAATATGATTACCTTATAATCAATGCGGATATCGAAGACTCGATCTCGCGACTGGGAGCGGTGGTGCAGGCTGAGCGGCTCAAGGTAAGCCGTCTGCGCGAGGAGTTCGCGCAATGGAAGATTTAGCCGTTTCCACACCGAATCAGCTCGACGAGCTGATCGAGAAGGTTAGGGTTTATAACGCGCACGCTGACGCCGCCTTAATCCGCCGTGCCTACGAATATTCGGCCCGGATGCATGCTGAGCAGAAGCGGATGTCCGGCGAGCCCTATGTAACCCACCCGCTGGCGGTCGCGCTCATCATCGCCGGGTTCAAGCAGGATCAGCCTTCGATCGTGACGGGTCTGTTGCACGACGTGGTGGAAGACACGGGTGCGTCGCTGGAAGAGGTTCAGAACCTATTCGGCGCGG
>DASPQS010000208.1:0-9619 GCA_035624865.1 Binataceae bacterium (SeqCode)
CGGTCCCGCCAGTACCTGTGAAAAGTCGACGACCCTGTAACCGTCCAGGATGTGCGAGGGTCTCTCCGTTGCCATTCCAACCTCCGCGCGAGTGATGCAGCCCGGACTACCTGCGCTGCATTACTATTTGCGGCCCCCCGCGTAAAGCCTTGCGCCAACGCATTCCTCCACCTCCACGCGCTCGATTCCCACCGGAGCGCACTCGCCGGCCGACCACGCTACCCTCACCTCTACACCACAACAGCCTTTCTGCTCAGGGTGAAATATTTCACTCCATCCGTGAAGCCCCGCAGCTTTCATGCTAGTCACTCAAGGCATGAAGTTCGGACTCTTCGGCATGAACATGCGCCCGTGCGTCACGCCCGAGGCTATCGCGTCCGTGGCCCGCTCGGCGGAGGAGGCGGGCTTCGAGAGCTTCTGGGGCGGCGAGCACCTCGCGCTGGCGGACCCGCAGACGCCTGACTCGCCAATGCCGCCGAATATCGCCTTCGTGGACCTCGGCGTCACGATGGCCTTCGCGGCGGCGCACACGCGCACGCTGCGTTTCGGCACCGGCATCATCATCCTGCCGTTGCGCAACCCGGTCGTCCTTGCCAAGCAGCTTGCCTCAGTAGATGTGGTCTCGAACGGGCGGCTCATCTTCGGCGTCGGCATTGGCAACCTCGAGTTCGAGTTCAACGCGGTCGGGATGCCCTTCGACCACAAAGGAAAACGCGCCGAAGAGATCATCGGGGCGATGAAGTCGCTGTGGACGATGGAACGGGTGGAATTCCGCGGCCGCTTCTTTTCCCTCGGTGGTGTGCGTGCGGAGCCGCGGCCGATTCAGAAGCCGCATCCGCCGATCGTCTTTGGCGGTAAGACCGTATATGCGTTCAGCCGCACCGCGCGCCTCGGCGACGGATGGTTCGGCTACGGCCTCGACCTCGAGGCTACGGCGAACTGTATCGCGGGTATTCGCGCAGCATGCACGAAGCACGGACGTCCGTTCGAGCAGATCGAAATCAGCGTGACGCCAAAGGCTGAGCTCGACCGCGAGCTCGCGCAGCGCTATGCGGACCTCGGCGTACGCCGCTTGATAATCTCCCCGCGCGCGCGCAACGTCGACGAGATGCTCCGTGCGATCGCAGCGGCGGAACGAACACTAATCGGGAAAGTCTAGCGCGCGACTTGATACCTAGATCTTCGCTCCGCGTTCCGCGATCGGAGCCAGGTCGTGCACGGCCTTAACCCCGTCGCCCGCAACCGCTCCGGCTGCGGCAACGACGAGGCGGCTCACCCCCGCTTCCGCGTACTGTTTGATAACGTCGGCGGATGGGCCGTCTCCACCCATAAGCAACACGGAAAATTCGAGTTTGTCTCCATCGCGCCCAAACTCGCGCGCCATCCGCCTTATCTGCGGAATGCACTCGCGCGCCTTTTCGACGCTGAGTCCGCCGGGGCACCAGCCGTCGGCGTATCGAGCCACCCGCTTCAGTGCGTACTTCGGGTCGTGCGCGCCGAGCAGTATCGGCGGACCGGGCTTCTGCACCGGCTTGGGACCAAGCTTTACCGCCGGGAACTTCACGATCTCGCCGGCGTAACTCACGTCGTCCTTTGCCCATAGCAGACGGAGCGCTTCGACAGCTTCGCGCAGATGAGTCCAGCGACGCGCGAAGTTGACACCCATGATCTGCGCCTCTTCAGGGAACCATCCCGCGCCGACACCCAGGATCAGCCGCCCTTTCGAGAACAGGTCGATCGAGGCCGTGACCTTCGCCGTTTCGATCACGTCGCGTTCGGGTAGTAGGCAGATGCCCGTGCCTATCTTTATGCGCGAGGTCGCGTGAGCGGCGATCGCGAGCGCAACGAAGGGGTCGATCAGATGCGCATAAAACTCGGGCACCTTGCCGTCCCGGCCGCGCGGATAATAGGTCGTGTACTGCGAAGGCATCACCAGGTGCTCGGCGACGAAGAACGACTCGAAGCCGACATTCTCGGCTTCGCGGGCAATCGCTCCCGGGTCGCCCGATTTCTCGGTAAGAAACGCCAAAACGCCGATCTTCATTGCGGGTCCTCCTGGGACCTACGGCTTCGACTGCATGTCCGCCTTGCCGGTCGCGACGTCGACGGGCACCGAGTTATGTTCCTGCACGATCAGCCACTTGCCGCTGATTTTGCGGTAAACGTCGGTGGTGCGAAAGGTGAAGTCCACCGGCTTGCCGTCGTTGCCGGTCGCCGTGAAGTGCTGGATTACGTGTCCGAACGCGAGATTGCCGCTGCTCGTGACACTCAAGTCGCTCAGTTCAATCTTGACGGGGCCTTTCAGACCGGCAAACAAATCCGACCAGTTCTTGTGGTAGGCGTCTGCGCCGGCGTACTGGCGGGGTGGAATGACGTCGAAGACAAAGAGACCGTCACCCGTCGCGTAACACTCCATTATTTTATCGACGTCCTTAGCATTGACCGCCGCGACGTAGCGATCTTCCAACGCCTTAATCTCTGCGTGCGCACCACCTTTTGCCGCTGCGGCGCCGACAACCGCGTACAGGCTTGCCGACAGGATGAAAGCACCAGTTATCAAGAGAGCTCGTTTCACTTTGCGCACCTCCCGGTTCAATCGGGTTCAATCGAGCTCACATCTTGGATTGCATGTCGGCTTTGCCGCTCGCCATGTCAGTCGGGAAGGAAACGTGAGTGTGAATGATCTTCCACTTTCCGCCGATTTTCTGCCAAACGTCCGTCACGCGAAAGGTCATGTCCATCGGTTTGCCGTCCTTTCCGGTTCCGGTGAAATGCTGGACGCTGTTGGCCAGACCCATCTTGCCGTCGGTGACGACGTGCAGCGAAACGAACTCGACCTTGGGGTTCTTGATAGTGTCGAAGAAGTTCTGGAAGTCTCCCCTGACTGCCTTGACTCCGTCGAACTCGCGCGGCGTTCCGATGTCGTAAACCACGAGATCGTCGCTGGTTGTGTAACAGCCCATCAGTTCATCGGTGGTCGTGGTCGCCGCGCACTTATGTTCCAGGTCCGTGATCTGGGCTTTGGCGCTGGCGGCGAAAGCCCTTGCGCCGAAGCTGCTCGCAAGGAAAACGGCGGCCGCAATTGTTCCAACGAGTAGTCCTGATTTTCGCATCTTCTCCTCCTTCAAGTTCGAGTAAAGCCGGTTATGTCGTGCATCCAATCGAACAAACTCGTACGGTACGCGCCCGCGACCATAGCACAAGACAAAGCGCATAGCGCACACCGCTCCCCGGGTGCGCGTGCCCGCCAATCGCTAGACCTTGATACAGACCTTGCCGAAATGGGCGCCGCTTTCGAGATGGCGGTATGCTTCGCGCACCTGGTCGAACGAAAACGTATGGTCGATGACCGGATGGACGCGGCTGACCTCCATCGCGCGGTTCATTTCGTCGAACATGTCGCGCGATCCGACGTAGATCCCTTGCAGGCGCACGCTCTTGAACAGCACGGGCATCGGATTTATCCCGGTGCCGCCCGCCAGAATCCCGATCAGGCTGACCTGCCCGCCCACCCGGACCGCCCGTAGCGATTTTTCCAGCGTGCCAATGCCGCCGACCTCGATCACATAGTCGACGCCCTCGCCATGCGTAATCTCGAGCGCGCGCTTATCCCATTCCGGAGTCGTTTTGTAATTGATCACGTCGGAGGCGCCCATCTCAGTCAGACGCTTCAATTTCGCGTCGCTGCTCGAGGTCGCGATCACTCGCGCCCCGTGCATCAGAGCGAACTGCAACGCGAAAATCGAAACGCCTCCGGTGCCCATCACGAGCACGGTGTCACCCGATTTGAGCCGCCCCTCGCTGACCAACGCGTTCCACGACGTTACGGCGGCACATGGCAGCGAAGCGGCTTCCTCATACGTCATGTAGTCCGGAATGCGGACCAGGCCGTTCTCATTGAGGCACACGTACTCCGCCAGCATCCCGTCTATCGCTCCACCCAGTGCCGAGCGCCCATAGGTCGGACGCGGCGGACCTGAAAGCCATTCCTGGAAGAAAGCCGCGGCCACGCGGTCGCCTTTCTTGACCCGCTCGACTCCCGGCCCGACTTCGGCCACTTCGCCGGCGCCATCGGAGAGCGGAACCCGCGGCAGCTTTACCTGCAAGGCGGCCGCGTTCTTGGCGGTGACCAAATCGCGATAGTTGAGGGAGGTAGCGCGTACCCGGATCAGCGCCTCGCGAGGTCCGGGCTTTGGGACCGCACGCTCGGAGAGTTTCACTGAATCTATTCCCGCGCCGGTGATTTCGTAGACTTTCATGGTTTTCCCTCTCCTCGTCTGAACAGCTTCCGCTGATTACAACAGGGGATGCCCGGGCAGACCCGTGTGCGCTACCACGCCACCGTCAGCGACTACGATACTGCCGGTCATCAGCGACGAATCGTCGCAAGCAAGGAACAAGACCACCTTTGCGATCTCCTCGGGCTTGCCCAGGCGTCCCATCGGATGCGCCTCGAGCGCGTGCTTATGCGCCCGTTCGGGCGAGCGCGCCGCGTCGAGCATCGTGAGTACCGGCGGTGTCGCGATCATTCCGGGGGAGACCGCGTTGACCCTGATATTCTTGCGCGCGTACTCGATTGCCGCGGTGCGAGTCAGATTCACCACGCCGCCTTTTGCGGCATTGTAAGCGCACATCCCATAGTCGCCGCCGAGCCCGGAGATCGACGCGGTATTGACGACCGTGCCACCGCCCTGACGAACCATCTGCGGAAGCGCGAAATGCATCCCGTAGAACACGCCCGAGAGCGTCACCGCTATCGTCTTCTGCCAGCCTTCGATCGAAGTTTCGCCGACGACTCCGCTGGTCGTGTAGAAGGCGTTATTGTGGATGGTGTCGAGGCGGCCGAAGCGTTCGACCGCAAATTTGACCATCGCCTCTACTTGTGGAGGATCGCTCACGTCGGTGCGGTGAAAGACCCCGCGATCGCCTAGCTCTTTGGCGACAGCGTTTCCGCCTTTTTCGTCGATGTCCGCGATAATCACACGTGCGCCCTCAGCGGCGAACAGGTGCGCGGTTGCCGCCCCGATTCCGGAACCGCCGCCGGTTACGATCGCGATCTTGTTGTCGAGTTTGCCCATGACACCTGTCACCTCTGGCGGGGCGCGAATTCGCCGCTTCGCCCCAATCCGGCGCAACTCATATCACCGTTAATGGCGCCCGCCAATTGACAGCGGGCAGCCAACCGGACTAGCAACCGTCTTACCTGCCGCGCCGGCTTCTTTCAGACAAACAATTCGGCAGGGGAGGAAAGTCATGGCGGCTGCAGCAACCAACGCCCCTTCGCAAATCATTTCGGTCAGCGATCGCGAATGGCAGCAAATGCTGCCCAACATCAAGGCCAAAAGCCTGTGGTCCGACCCTGCCACCAAGCGGCGTGCTCAACTGACACGGTTCGATCCTGGCGCCGCGCTCCCGATGCATCGTCACGTCGGTGACGAACTGCTCTACGTTATCGAGGGCGCCATCGCCGACGAGTCGGGTACGGTAGCGGCGGGCAGTGTCGGATACCGTCCCAACGGATGCGTTCATTCGGTGACCAGCAAGAACGGCGCGACGGTGTTTGCGATCGTGACCGGCGGTATCGAACCGGCAACAGAGATTGGTAATGCGCCGCGTTCACAGACGATCGTGCTGAGCGATATTCCGTGGACCGATGCGATGCCGGGCGTGCGCCAAAAGCCCTTCTGGCAAGACAAAGAGACGAAACGCCGCGCGATCCTGGCCCGTTTCGAAGCAGGCGCCAAGCTCCCTTATCATCGCCATCTGGGCGACGAGCTGATCTTCGTGCTCGAGGGATCCAATGCCGACGAATCGGGGGAGGTCATGACCGGCAATGCCAACTATCGGCCCAACGGCTGCGCTCACACTGTGACGACGAAGAACGGCGCGACGGTGCTGGCTTTTGTTACCGGCGGGGTAGAAATGATCAAGTAGTCGCGTGCTCGCGGCGGGCGAGGGTTCACAATGAACGACTTTGCATTCGGCGTTTTCGATCATATAGAGCGCGGCGGCAGGGATCCGCAGGATCTCTTCGAATGGCGGCTGCAACTGCTCGAACAGTACGATGCGGCCGGGTTTTTCTGCTACCACGTCGCCGAGCATCACGCGACGCCGCTTGGAATGGCGCCATCGCCCGGCCTCTTCCTGGCCGCTGCCGCCCAGCGCACCCGCCGCATCCGTCTCGGTCCGCTGGTCTATCTGCTGCCGCTCTACAACCCGCTCAGACTGGTCGCTGAGATATGCATGCTCGACCATATCAGCGGAGGACGGCTCGAGGTCGGCGTCGGTCGCGGAGTCTCGCCCTTCGAGTTGGCCTACTACGGCGTCTCGTTCATGGATTCACGCGAGATTTTCGAGGAGGCGCTGACGGCAATCGTCAAGGGACTCCGCAATGAACGCCTGAGCCATCGCGGGTCTCACTACCGCTTCGACAGCGTGCCGATGGAGCTGCGGCCGAAGCAAAGCCCCAATCCGCCTTTCTGGTATGGGGTCAGTTCGCCCGAGAGCCTACACCTGGCCGCGCGCAACGGAATGCACATGGTAGGCGGCGGTCCGCTGCCGGTGCTGAAGAATCTGACTGCGGCCTATCGCGAGGAAGTTGGCCGTGTCAGAGGCCGGGAGGCCGATCTCAACCCGCAGGCCGCGTCGCCATGGGTCGGCGCGATTCGGCACATCTACGTGACCGGCAATGATCGCGAGATCGCTGAAGTGGCCGCTCCCGCGTACCGGGTCTATTACAACAACATCACCAAGCTCTGGCGCGACTTCCGCACGGTTCCTGATTATGGCTTCACGCCCGAACTCGAAATCGCGCGGAAAGCCGATGTCGCGATCGTGGGATCGGTCTCGCATGTCCGCGACGAGGTGGGCCGATTCTTCGAGCAGAGCGGATGCAACTATCTCGTGCTGTCGTTCGCCTGGGGTGGGTTGAACCAGGATCAATCGCGTCGTTCGCTGGAACTGTTCGTCGAAAAGGTGATGCCCGACTTCATGAAGAGTGCGCGGGCGGCAAGCGCGGCCGCGGATTGAGCCCTCAGGCGATCTGCAGGCGTTCGGTCAACCGGCTGAAGCGGCGCCGCTCGTCCTCGTTGCGCACTGCCTGCGCGAGTGCACTGCGGGTGCCCACCAATACGCATATCCGCTCGGCGCGAGTGATCGCGGTGTAGAGCAGATTGCGCCGCAGCATCAGATAGTGCGTCTGATGGACAGGGATCACCACGGCGGGGTACTGGCTGCCCTGGCTCTTGTGGATCGAGATCGCATACGCGAGGCCCAGTTCGTCCAGATCCGACAGGTCGTACTCGGCGTGTCCTTCCTCGAAAACGGCGCCGACCTTGCCGCGTTCCGGGTCAACCATCGCAACCCTTCCAATCGCCCCATTGAAGATCAACTTGTCGTAATTGTTGCGTAGCTGGATTACGCGGTCGCCCTCCCGAAAACGGCGATCCCCGGCCCTGAGCTCGCGTCCGCGCGGGTTCAGCAGGTCCTGTAACTCGCGGTTGAGCGCCTGCGCGCCGAGCGGTCCGCGGTTCATCGGGGTCAGCACCTGGATTTCGCGGGCGTCGCGTATCCCGAAGCGTCCGACCAGGCGCGCATGTACGAGCTGCTTGATCGTCGCGAGCACGTCGTCGGGCGCGGTGCGCTCGAAGAAGAAAAAATCTCCTTCCGGATCGTTGCGAGTCTCGGGCATCTCGCCGCGGTTGAGCCGATGGGCGTTGGCGACGATCAGGCTCTCTCGCGCCTGGCGGTACACCTCGCGCAATTGCACCACCGGCACGAGGCCGGAGGCGATTACGTCCTTGAGCACGCTGCCGGGGCCGACCGACGGCAACTGGTCACGGTCGCCCACGAGCAGGAGCGATGAGTTCGGCATAATCGCGCGAAGCAGGCTGGCCGCGAGTTCGATATCCATCATCGAGGCTTCATCGACCACCAGGTAATTGGTGCGAAGCGGGAACGCTTCGGAGCGCAGGAATTCCTGGGTCTCGGGCGAATATTCGAGCAAGCGGTGGATGGTCTTGGCCTCACGCCCGCAGGCGTCGGCGAGACGCCGCGCGGCCCGTCCGGTCGGCGCCGCCAGCGTCGGCTTGAGCCCGGCCGAGTCGAGCGCGACCAGCAACGAACGCAACAACGTGGTCTTGCCGGTGCCCGGGCCGCCGGTGATAACTGCAACCTTGGCTTTGAGCGCTACGGTCAAAGCGCGGCGCTGTTCGGATGAAAGCACGATACCGTCCGCCTTGCCTGCCGCCTCGACCGCCCGCGCGACCACGGCTTCGCCCATCGGACGGCCCGCGCTCAGCGCCCGTATTCGCTCGGCCACCGTGGTTTCCGCCTCATGCAGCCGTTTGAGATATACGGCCGGATGGTCGTCGACCGTCTCCGCCACGAGGTCGCCGCTTTCCGTTAGCTCGCGCAGCGCATCGGCGGCCAGGTCGGGCTCCATCTCGAGCGCCATGCGGAACTGGTTCTCGAGGTAGCCGAACGGCGCGAACACGTGGCCTTCTTCGGCCATCCGCTCGAGCAGGTAGACCATCGCGGCGCGTGCCCGCTGGATCGAGTTGCGCGGGATGCCGAGTTTTTCCGCGACGGAGTCGGCCGTGCGAAAGCCGATACCCACGATCGTGCGCGCCAGGATGTAGGGGTCGTTACGGATCGTTTCGAGCGAATCGCGGCCGTAGACCTTGTGAATTCGCCGCGCGTGGGACGCAGCGACCCCGTGGCCGCGCAGGAAAACCGTAAGCTCGCGCAAGCCCGACGAATCCCGCCAGGCCAACGCAATCCGCTGTGCTACTGTGCGCGGAAGTCCACGCACCTCATGCAAACGCTCCGGCGCGGAATCGAGCACGTCGCGCAGCGTTTCACCGAAATGCGCTACGATTCGGCGCGCCAGCGCGGGTCCGACGCCTTTGATCTCGGAGGCAAGGTAGCGCTCGAGCGCCACCACCCCGGCCGGCCGGACGGTCTCGAAATCCTCGACGTGAAACTGCTCGCCGTAGCGCGGATGTTTTTCGAAACGGCCGCTGAGCCGCAGCCCCGACCCGACTTCAATCGCGCCGAGATCCCCGACTACCGTTACCCGCGGGTGTCCACCGGCGCGATCGCCGTTGGTCTCGACTACCGCGACGACATACCCGGTCGCCTCATTCACATAGAGGATTTGGTCAAGGGTGCCCTCGAGTACCTCCTGCGGACGGTCAGCGTTGTGCACAATTTCAGGATCGCGGAATGAATCGAGATTTGAAACCCTGGGCGGTTATCGCTTTGCACAGGCGGTCTGCCCGGCCAGAGTCGGAGACCTCTCGGCGTGCGGTATCGTCTCCCGCACAGTGCCTCGACGCCATTCGTCCGCTACGCATTTTGCGAGCAAACCCTAGGCATGGATTCGCATTTCGCGAGCTAAGCTACTATCTCGCGATCCAGAAACCTTGATAAATCCTGACGTTTTTTGGTGGCACAGAGAATGCTCCCACCTGCCGCCAAGGAGAGGGAGGCTCCAACCAATGATTTTCCCAGCGATATCGGTTGCCATCATGGGTGTGGTGCTGCTGGCGGTGCTCGTTGCGGTCGACTGGTATGTTTGGGGCGCGACGTTTGCCTCTGACTTACGGTTGCCGAAACG
>DASPQS010000209.1:0-7741 GCA_035624865.1 Binataceae bacterium (SeqCode)
GCCGGAGCTCCAGTGATGGTCGCGCTTCGCATACAGGCTGAAGAAAGAGATCGTCGGGCCTCCCACCAGCCCGATACAGTTGCAAAGCGCGGCGACCAGAATCATCCGTTGCGGCCAGGGACCGGCCCCCGGTTCGATACAGCGCCGCAATGGCGCGAAAACCCCCGGGCGCTCTGCCTCTTGCTCACCACGGACCGCCTCGAGGGCCGCAAACCGCGCGGTTTCATGCATGCGGCGTCTTAGCCACGCCACAATCAGCAGCGGCGCGATCCCCAGCAGGTACATCCCGCGCCATCCGAAACGCGATTCGGCCATGTGACCGTAAAGGATTCCCGCCGCTGCCACGCCTGCGAACGCGACCATGTGCAGGATCGAAATCGCCCGGCCGCGCAGGCGGTCGGGAAATTCCTCGCTGATTATCGTTACTGCCACCCCGAACTCGGCCGCGAGGAATAGCTGCGCCAGGCTCTGGAACAGCGCGAAAGCCGCGACCCCCGATGAAAGCGCGGTCGCCAGTGTGAAGAGAGCATAGGCCAGCACGGTATTTGTGATCACGCGCTTGCGCCCCACACGATCCGCGAGCGTCACCACGAAAAAGGAGAGAATTCCTCCGAAACGCACCACCGTCGCCATCGCACCGACCGCGGCGTCGCTCATATGAAAGGTCCGCGCGATATCGGGCGTGCACAGATGGAAAATTGTGATGTCGTAGCCCTCGAACACGGTCGCCGAGAGCATCATCGCGAGCAGCGCCCAGAGATAGCGCGGCGAAGGTGCTTCCCATGCGAGCGTGGCTTCGGCCTGAGGTTCTGTCGCGGCGGCATCCATCCGGATTGGCTCCCGCCGGGGGGCGGCAAGCGCGCTAAGCGTCCCAGATCGCTACCGCGGCGGCAAGCACTGTTCGCGGCCCGGGTCGAAATGACGTAATTTATTTTCGAGCCGATCAGTCACGATCCTGCGGGGGACCGGAGACATCGAGAGATGGGCTTGATCGGCGGGGGACTCATGAATTTCGACGAAACCCTGGGGCGGGTTCTTGAACTGCTCCGACGCGAGGGCCGCGTGTCGTACCGGGCGCTCAAGCGACGTTTCTCCCTGGACGACGATTTTATCGAGGACCTGAAGGCCGAAATCATCCAGGCCAAACGCCTGGCCGTTGACGAAGATGGCGCCGTGCTGGTCTGGACCGGTGGACCGCCGCGAATGCCCGCTGGTGTGCCATCGGCCCCTCCAGTTTTCGACGTGGTCTCCGAAGGCGAGCGGCGCAACCTCACCGTGATGTTCTGCGACCTGGTCGGCTCCACGGCGCTTTCGCAGCAACTCGACCCCGAGGAGTTGCGCGAAGTGATGCGCACGTATCGTGAAGCATGCGTCAAGGCGGTCAACCGCTTCGATGGATACGTCGCCCAGTATCTTGGCGACGGCCTGCTGGCTTTCTTCAGCTATCCTGCCGCGCACGAGGATGATGCCGAGCGGGCGGTCCGCGCCGGTCTCGGGGTCATCGAGGGACTCCGGGCTCTAAACGCGTCGGGGCAACAACCGGGCGGTGGCCGCGTGCTTATGCAGGCGCGCGTCGGCATCCATACCGGGCTGGTGGTCGTCGGCGACATACCCGGCGGCCCGCGCCGCGACTCCACGACCGTGGTCGGCGAGACGCCGAACCTGGCCGCGAGGATTCAGCACGTAGCTCAACCCGGCACCGTGGTCATCAGCGCGGCCACGAATCGGCTGATCCACGGGCTTTTCGTTTGCCAGGACCTTGGCGCGCAGGCTCTCAAAGGAATCTCAGAGCCGGCGCGCCTGTATCGTGTCCTAGGAGAAAAAGAGGTAGGCAGCCGCTTCGAAGTCGCTACCAGCGGCGGCTTGACCCCCTTCGTCGGGCGCGCCGCCGAAATCGATCTGCTGATCGATCGATGGGAGCACGCAAAGCGCGGCACCGGCCAGATTGTCACGCTCAGCGGGGAACCGGGGATTGGCAAATCGCGCCTGGCGCAGGAGCTGCGCGAGCGTGCAATCAAGGACCGGGCATTACGCATGGAGGTTTATTGTTCGCCCCATCACAGCAACAGCGCCTTTTATCCGGTAATCCGGCACTTGCATCGGTTCCTGGGTTTTCGCAAGGACGACTCGCCGCAGGAAAAATTGGAAAAGCTCCGGACCGTTCTCGAGAAATACAGCTTTGCCGAACCCGATACGCTGCTGCTCGTCGCGTCGCTCCTTTCGTTGCCCGCACCCGAAGGCCTCGCCCCTCTTTCCATCAGCCCGCAGAAACAGAAACAGAGGACGCTCGAAGCGCTGACGGCATGGCTCATCGAAGACGCCAGGCGAGTGGCGATTTACAACGTGTGGGAAGACCTCCAATGGGCAGACCCTTCGACCCTGGAGTTAGTCGATCTGTTGCTGGAGCGGGCTCCCACGGCACCCATACTGGTGTTGCTAACCTTCCGTCCGGAGTTTGCGCCTCCGTGGAGAGTGACCAAACAAGCGACGTCGATCAGCCTGGCTCGCCTGGGCGAAGCGCATGTTGCGGCGATGATCGCCGGAGTAACGGCGCACAGGGCACTGCCCACCGATGTCCTCGAACATATCGTGAGCAAGACCGATGGCGTGCCGCTGTTTGTCGAAGAGCTGACCAAGATGGTGGTGGAGTCGAGATTAGTCCAACCCGAGAAGGATCATTACGTGCTGGCGGGTTCATTACCATCGCTTTCGATCCCGGCGACCCTTCAGGACTCGCTCATGGCGCGGCTCGACCGGTTGGCCTCGCTCAAGGAGACAGCACAACTCGGAGCCGTTCTTGGCCGTGAGTTCTCCTATGAATTGATCCGCGAGGTCTCTCCCCTCGACGAGGATCAACTCCGGGCCGGTTTGGAGGAATTGGCCGCGGCCGAGCTGCTTTATCAGCGTGGCGCACCGCCGAACGCCACCTACCTGTTCAAACATGCTCTGGTGCAGGACACCGCTTATAATTCTCTGCTCAAAAGCAAACGCCTCCAGTACCATGTACAGGTCGCCCTGGCCTTTGAGGATCATTTCGCCGATATTGCCGAGCACAATCCGGAGCTGGTCGCTCACCATTACACCGAGGCTGGGATGGCGGAACACGCCATCCCTTATTGGCAAAGTGCCGGCAGGATCGCCGCGGAGCGCTCCGCTAATGTCGAGGCAATCCGTCACTTCACCGCCGCAATCGGCCTCATCCGGACTCTGCCCGAGAGCGCCGAGCGCGACCAGCAGGAACTGGCGGTCTTAACCGCATTGGGCCCCGTGCAAATCGCCACCCGCGGTTGGGCCTCAACGGAGGCCGGAAATGCCTACGGCCGCGCCGAGGAATTATGTCGGCGCCTGGGTGAAACTCCTCAGCGTGCCCAAGCGCTCTATGGCTTGTCGGTTTTCCATCTGATGCGCGGGGAGCATCAAATAGCCCACGAATTGGCTCAGGATCTCGTTGCCCTTGCCGAACGCGACCAGGACTGCACGTTGCGGATCGGGGCTCATTGGACCTTGGGGTTGAGCCTCTACCACATGGGAGACCCATCTTCGAGCCGGTCACACCTCGAGCGCGGCTTGGCCTTGTATGATCCGCGCGAACACGGCTCCCTGGCTTTTGTGTTCGGACAAGACCTTGGGATGAGCTGCCTTTGCTACGCGGCGCTTGCGCTGCGGGAACTGGGTTATCCGGACCAGGCCCTCCGCCGGTGTGAGGAGGGCCTGGCGTTGGCCAGAAGGTCGTCTCACCCCTTTAGTCTCACGTGGGCCTTTGGCAATACCGTGCTATTCCATTTGCTCCGCCGCGAATGGGACCGCGCAAGCGCTTTGATCGATGAAGGGCTCGCGTTGGCAATCGAGCAGGGATTCCAATTTTTCGTGGCCTATCTGACGCTCTGCCGTGGCAGCCTGATAGCCGCGCAGGGAGATCCCGCCGGCGGAATCGAGCAGATTCGCGAAGGTCTCGCGGCCTATCAAGCCACCGGCGCCGGCGCTTATCTCCCCCACCTCTTCGCCCTGCTGGCCGAGGCTTGTGGCAGGGCGGGACAATTCGATGAAGGCCTTGCCGCCGTTGCGACAGGATTGGCAATGGTAGACGTGAATCGCGACGAGGTCTGGAAACCGGAGTTGTATCGGCTCCGCGGAGAACTGCTGCTGCAATCCCATCGCAGGGGCTTCGAGTCCGACGCCCTCGAGGCCGCGCAAGAGTCTTTCTTGCAAGCGCTGCGGCACACCCGCGATCACGGCTCGAAGTCCTCCGAGCTCAGAGTTGCGGTAAGCCTCGCAAAGTTGTGGCAGAGCCGGGGTGAAATAGCGGCCGCTCGCCAACTCGTCGCCGGCATCTATGGCTGGTTTGCCGAAGGGTTTGAAACGCCGGACTTGCGCGAGGCGGCCGCGCTAATCGAACAACTGGAGCTTTCGTCGGCAAAGGCGGCGGCAACCTTACGGGGCGAGGCTCGATGAGGTTAACCCAAACCAAGGCCCTCGTGCTGGGTGCGACAGGCCACATCGGCAACGCTATTCTACGCGAATTGCTCAGTCAGGGATGCGAGGTCACCGCCGCAAGCCGCCGCCGCGAACCGGCGCCAAACCTGGTTGGACTGCCCGTGCGTTATGCGCGCGGAGACGCCGATACGCCGGGACAATTGGAGGCTTGGATCGCCGGCCACGATCTGGTCGTCGATGCCGCGGCTCCTTATCCGCTCTACCTTCGCAATCCGCCTGTCGAGGCCGAGCGAGACCCTCTCGATCACGCGGCGGAACGGACGCGCCGGCTCCTCGACGCCGTCGGCCGGCACAACGCGATCCTCGCTTACGTGAGCACCTTCGCCACGCTATGGCGTTCGCAGGGGAGGCTCGAGGACTGGCAGACGCTCCTGATGCGCCGGCTGCATCCTCACTTTGCGGTCAAGGAACTCATCGAAACGCGCATGCTCGATGCGGCCCGCCGCGGCACGCCGGTCGTGGTCGTGAACCCGACCCTTTGCCTCGGTCCGTGGGATACCAAGGTCCCCGAATGGTGTCTGGTGCCACGATTGCTTCGCGGGGAAATCCCCGCTTTCCCCAGTCATGTGCTCAACGTGATCGACGTGCGTGACCTCGCCGCGGCGACGGTGAGCGCAATCACCGCCGAACGCTACGGCGAACCGATCTTGCTCGACGGCCACAACATCTCGACCGACGAGCTTTTCAACTGGATTTGTGAAGTCGGAGGCGTGGCCCCGCCGCGCTACCGGATTTCGCTGTCACTCACGTCGCTGTCGGCATATCTTGCTGAAGCGTTATTGGGACTCGCGGGCCGGCCCGCGCCGCTGCCCTCTCTGGTCCCGATACTGATCTCGCAGCACGAATGGATCACCTCAGGCCGGGTTCATTACGAACTCGGCATCTCGCCCCGGCCGCTTTCAGAGACCCTCGCCGATTCCGTCGAATGGTATCGCGGCCTCGGGTACTGCTGAAGCCGTCGCGCGATACGCGCCCTCACCGCCGGCGTTTCGCAGCCTCTTCATCCTTCCCCGGATGCTCACCGCCATCCTCGGAATACCATTCGCCATCATCCGAACGCTTTCCGGCCGCGAACACGTAGTCGCCGAAAGGCTTTGCAACTGAATCGACCCGGATCCGAAAATCGGCACCACGCCTGCCGCGTTCGCTGCCTGCGCCATCCCGTCCGCGCCGGCTGAGGATAGCTTCGATCACCATGTGCGGATCGATTGTGTCGATCGCGTTCAGCGTCCGGCCGCCGGCGGGTGCGGGCGTCCGCGTATTCCACTGCTTCGTCCCGGCGCGCCAGGAAAGGTTCGTGGAGGATCCCTGCTTCATCGCGGCCTTGATCCAGAAGGGCCGTACCGGCTGCACGATATCGATCAAGGTCGGACCGCTGCTCGAATCCGTCCATTTGACGGCGAGTCCCAGCCGCTCGACGATCGGCTGCGTCGGATAGCGATCGATTCTGACGTGAATCAGCGGCTCGATTTCACGCAATTCGTAGACCTGCTCGATCGACCGACGGTTCAGCACGAGCGCCTGGTAGCAGGCGCGATTCGGTTCCTCGCAGTCCCGGAACTGCTTGAGCGCGATCGTGTCGATACATCCGCGATTTGCCAGCAGATCGATCGCGAGCGCCGCCGCCGCTTCGAAGTCCTCGGGAGATTTCTCGCGGGCGGCGATCTTCCCTCGATGATCGGCGAGCAGGCGCGGCGCCCAATCGCCGGCGATAAACCGCCATGCCGGATCCTCGCTCGACGCGAGCGCATCCGCCTCCTGCACCTCGACGAGCCGCCGTTCCTCCGCCTTCCGCCCCAGGTAAAGCGCGGGCAGCACGGCAGTCGTGAGCCTGAGCAGCGGCTGCCTCGTCTCGATCGGACCCGCGTCGCCCATCCACGCATTTGCCGGACTCTCGATCGCCGCCTGCGCCACCTCGAGCCCGTAAACTTCATGCGCCGTGATCACGGCCGTCTCGTCGTCCATGTATCCGAACGGCGATACCAGCGCCACGCTCAGGAGCATCCCCGCGCGGTCGTACCACTTGACCGGCACCAGGAACGACACTTCGCGCAGCGTCAACGTGCCGAGGCTCTCGCGCTCCGCCGACACATTCTCGTGGCTGCTCGCCGTCATGTACACGTACGATCCCCACGGCTCGAAGCGATAATCGTCATGGTCGAGATAGTCGGCGCAAAAGCGCCTTAACCGCTCCGCGTCCGCCATCAGCGGCAAAACCCGGATCGTGCTGTTGGGGAAGAAAAACGGCCCCGGCATCTCCGCCAGCGCCGCTCCCTGCGTGGTATTGTACTCGTTGGAATCCTTCGTCGGCTCGCCGCGCCCGGCCCCCGTATGCCACGACGAATTTCGCGTCCGCCAGCACAACGCTTCGCCGGTTCCGTAACTCACGTCGCCGTCGAGCCACAACGCGAGCAGCGGCCGCAACGTCGCCGCCCGCTTTCCCGCGATCGTGCTCTCCTCCGCGACTTCGAGCCCCAGCGCTTCGATTATCGGCTGCGACTCCTCCTGGTAAATCCTGAGGTAAAATCCGCCGCTCGGATCTCCCCACAGCGGATTGAAGAGCAGCCCGCCGCCGTTATAGCGATCGACGTCCATTCGCGAATTGACTATCGCCTGATAACACGCCGCATCCGCATCCTCGGCGTCGCGGAATTGCTTCAGGTTGACCAGGTTGAGCCAGAACGTCCGGGCCCGCGGCTCCTCCGGCTCCGTCGGCAGCGGCGGTTGGCGCCACAGCAGTTTCGGCAACAGGCTGCTGACATAACCGAGACCCCGGCCGCCCATCCGCAAGAGCGATCCCAAATCGCGCAACCGCTCGTAACCGCAAATCGGCAAGCCCGCCAACGCGCCGGCCGCGTCCGCGACCGCGGCCATCGATCGCGCAGCGGCTCTGGGAGCCCCAAGAATCAGATCGTTCAAATCGCCGAGCGCCGGAGGAAAGGAGACGTAGCCCGACGGTTCGCGATAGATTTCCAGCAGGGTCCGCAGCTCCCTGCCGCGATACTCATCCGGCGCGGTCCGTATACTCAGTTTCAGGGATTGCGCCGGCTGCGGCGGGCTGTATATTCGCGGTTCGCCCGGCGCATCGAACACGCCCGACCGCTTCGACCAGCCCTGGACTTCGCGCGCGCCCGCGACCGACAGCGTGTTGTCTACGAACACGAACGGACACAGCAGCGCCCAATCCTCGAACACCGGCCGCCCGTTGCGGATCGTGTACCATTCCAGCGGCAGCGCGAACCAGACC
>DASPQS010000210.1:0-2488 GCA_035624865.1 Binataceae bacterium (SeqCode)
CCGGATACTGCGCAGCGCATGGATCAACCTTGACGCGATCTGGGCCGGCGCGCTGATCGCGGCCGGAATCCTCTCGCTTGTGATTTGAATCCCCTCCCCGCTTCGCCGACGGCCCGCGCGACTGCGGATTCTCGTTGCAGCCCCCCTTTCTTATCTTTTCGCAGTACCGGAAAATAGCTGACGGTAGATCATCCCGGCGAGGACGGAGCGGCGATGCAGGATCTGCACCTGCTGGTTGTTGAAGACGAGATCCAGCTTGCGAAAAATCTCGCGCGCGGCCTTGGTGAAGAAGGTTTCTCGGTCCTCAGCGCCGCGAGCGCCGAAGCCGCCCAGCGCGCCGTCGCCAACGGGATCTTTGACGCCATCGTGCTCGACCTGCGATTGCCTGGCAAGGACGGCCTCGAATTTCTGACCGAACTCCGCGCCGCCGGCAATCAGACGCCGGTCCTGGTCCTGACTGCGCGCGGCTCCCTCGATGATCGCGTCACCGGCCTCGATCGCGGCGCCGACGATTACCTGACCAAACCCTTCGCCTTCCCCGAGCTCATCGCCCGCCTCCGCGCGATCGTGCGCCGCCGCGCCAACGCCCCTCAGACCGTGCTGCGCGTCGCTGACCTCGAACTCGATACCGTCAAGCGCCGCGCGCTTCGAGGCGGGCGCGATCTCAGTCTTTCACCCAAGGAGACCATCCTGCTCGAGCTCCTGATGCGCCACTCCGGCCAGACCGTGACCCGCGCCATGATCGCCGAAGTCGTATGGGGCTCCGGCTACAACGATTTCACCAACCTGATCGAGGTCTTCGTCAACCGCTTGCGCCAGAAGCTCGCGGACGCCGGCGGCGACTCACTCATTGCCACGATTCGCGGCGTGGGCTACTCGATGCGCAGAGCATCGGACGACGAGGCGGACTAGCCACCAATGAGCATTCGGTTGAGACTCACGCTCTACTGGGCAGCCGTACTGACGGTGGTGTTGACCGTCGCCTGCGCGGCCACCGCGCTGCTCTTCGAGCGCCAGCAGTGGGGCGGGCTCGACGGCGCCCTGATGGAAGAGGCGGACACCGCCGCCGAGACCATCGCGCGCATGGGCGCGACTTCCGCCGACCAGATCGTCCGCCGGCTGAGCGAGGAGCGCGACCTCGGCCCGAGCCGTCGCGTATGGCTGTCGCGCGACGGGCATGTGGTAGCAGATTTTGGCAGCCGCACCGCCGACGTGCCCGCCTTCACCTCGACCGAACCGATCCGCGGGATGTTCGACGGCCGCCGCGGGACTTTCCGCTTCGCCGTCGTGCCGTTCAGGATGGACGGAGCCGCTGCCTTCCTCGCTGACGGAGTTGACGCGACCGCGGTGCGTAATTCAGTCACGCGCCTGTTCGCGAGCCTGCTTCTGATCGTTCCGCTGTTGCTCGTCGCCAGTGTCGCCGGCGGCTACTGGCTCGCGGGACAGGCCCTGGTGCCAATCAATTCGCTCGCCGCCGGCCTTGCGAAGATCGAGCCGCACGACCTGAGCGCAAGGCTCGAGTTGGGCCCGGCGCGCGACGAAATCGCGCGATTGACCCTCGCGATCAACGCGCTGCTCGATCGCGTCGAGCGCGCCGCCGGGGCGGAACGCCGCTTCGCCGCCGACGCCGCGCATGAACTCCGCACGCCACTTACGGTTCTGCGCACGGAACTCGAAGTCGCGCTCAGCCACGAACGCACCGCCGGCGAATACGCGCAAGCGCTCGAGGCGGCGTTGCGTGAAGCCGTCGCCCTCTGCTCCCTGGCCGACGATCTGCTGACGCTGGCCCGCCTCGATCAGGACACTTCGATCGAACGGGCGCCGCTGGACCTGAGTGCCATCGCACGCGAGGTAGCCGAGGCGGTCGAGCCGCTGGCGCAGGCCAAGGATCTGATTTTCGTCACCGCTCTCGGCAATCCCGTCTACGTCAACGGCAGCGCCAACCACCTGCGCCGATTGCTCATCAACCTGATCGACAACGCCGTCAAGTTCGCGCCCGCTCATGGACACGTCGGTATGGCGCTCGAGGCGCAGGACGGTCAGGCCCTTTTGCTGGTGACCGACAACGGCCCGGGAATCCCCGCGGACGACCTCCCGCTCGTCTTCGAGCGCTTCTTCCGGAGCAAGGATCGCGACGAACCCGGCAGCGGTCTCGGGCTCTCCATCTGCCGTGAAATCGTTCGCCTGCACGGCGGCGAAATCTCCGCGGGCAACCGCGAGGGCGGCGGCAGCGAGTTTGTCGTGATGCTGCCCACAGCCAGCGCGGCCTGAGCCGTTCCGCGCACCGATTCATCCGCACCTTTCGCGCGCACCTTCTACTCCGCACCTTAACATTTGTTAATTAGGCCGATGCGGCGGCCGTTGTTATCATCGGCGACATGCGCAGATTCCGTGATTGCGTCGCCGCCGCGGCGATGCTTTGCGTAGCCGCGCTCCTCGCAGCGACGGCGAACGCGGGCGAGCCCCTCACGCTCCCAGATGCGATTGA
>DASPQS010000211.1:0-5580 GCA_035624865.1 Binataceae bacterium (SeqCode)
CCGGCGCAATCCGCCTTCGCTCCCGCTTTTATCCATCGACACCGGCGCGATCCGATACGATCCGCTACGGGATCAGCAGCAGCTTGCCGGTCGATTTTCGCGACAATAAGTACTGATGCGCCGCGACCGCCTCCGACAGCGGGAAGCTCTTCCCGATCGGAATCCTGAGCTTGCCCTCGCGCGCCAGCCGGAACACATCCTCCACTCCCCGTCGATGAACCTCATGGATCCGGTACACCATCGGCACCGCCCATCCGCTCACCTTGATCGCCTTCGCAAACAGCCGCTGCACGTCGAGCTTGTCCGGCACTCCGCCCGCGCGCCCGTAGAGAATCAGATGGCCGAACGGGGCGAGGCATCCCAGCCCCTTCTCGAACGTCGGCTTGCCCACCGCGTCGAGAATCAGGTCGACCCCGCGCCCGTCCGTCAGCCGCATGGCCTCTGCCGCGAAATCGTGCGTCTCGTAATTGATCACTTCGTCGGCGCCGTACTCCCGTGCGAGTTTGATCTTGTCGTCGCTCGAAACCGTTCCGATCACGCGCGTGCCCGCCGCTTTCGCGATCTGCACCGCCGCGATCCCGACCCCGCCCGCCGCCGAATGGACGATTACCGTCTGCCCCGGCAACGTATGGTTGCACGTATGGATCATGTGCCACGCCGTCAGCACCGCGATCGGAAACGCCGCCCCTTCCTCGAAGCTCATCGAGTCCGGCAGCACGATCGTGCGGCTCTCGCGAATCCGGATATACTCGGCGTAAGAGCCCATCCCGATATAGGCGACGCGCATCCCGGGCTTGAGTCCCTTCACGTCGGGCGCGACCTCCTCGACGATCCCGGCCCCCTCCATCCCGGGAATATCCGGCAGCACCGGCTTGACCAGGTATTCGTTGCGCGTGAAGAAAAGATCGCCGAAGTTGATCGCGATCACCTTGTTCCGCACGATCACCGTGCCCGGCTGAAGCTCGGGCCGCGGCACCTCGCGGAACTGCATCACCTCGGGCCCGCCAATCCGGTCGAACTGAATCGCTTTCATCTGAGTTTCGCCTGTTCTTCGCCTCGCCGCACGTAACGAGGTTCGCCTTGGCCGCGGCCGGCTCTCGTTTGATACTGCCGTCCACCCTAGCGCGAAGTACGTTTTATGCTAAGGGTGAAATCCTTCACAATCCGTCAGCCAGTAGTTCAGGAGAGCGAGATGCGGCGAGAGCTTTTCACTGAAGAACACGAGATGTTCCGGGCGCAGGTGCGGCGCTTTGTCGAGAACGAGATCGTGCCGAAGATTCCGGAATGGAACCGTGTTGGGATGAGCGACCGGGAGAGCTGGCGCAAGATGGGCGCGGCCGGCTTCCTCGGCCCCAATGCTCCCGCCGAGTACGGCGGCGGCGGCGCGGATTTTCTCTACGATGCGATCGTGATCGAGGAGATGTCGCGGGTGCGCGCGCACGGCCTGATGATGGGACTCCATTCGGACATCTGCCTGCCCTATCTCACCGCCTTCGGGAGCGAGGAGCAGAAACGGCGCTACGTTCCCGGCGCGATCAGCGGCGAACTCATCCTCGCGATCGCGATGACCGAGCCGGGCACAGGTTCCGACCTGGCGGCCGTGCAGACCACGGCGCGGCGCGAGGGCGACAACTACGTCATCAACGGCTCGAAGATTTTTATCTCGAACGGGCAGATCGCCGATCTCGTGATCGTGGTGGTGAAGACCGATCCGAAGGCGCAGCCCGCTCATCGCGGAGTCAGCCTGATTTTGGTCGAGCGCGATTCGCCCGGCTTCGTGCGCGGGCGCAAACTCGACAAACTCGGCTTCCCCGGGCAGGACACGAGCGAGCTTTTCTTCGAGGATTGCCGCGTGCCGGCGACCAATCTGCTCGGGCGCGAGGGGCAGGGCTTCAAGATGCTGATGGAGAAGCTGCAACAGGAGCGGCTGGTGTCGGCGGTGGGTTCGCTGGCGAGCGCGCGGCGATGCCTGGACGACACGATCGCATACACCAAGCAACGGCGCGCGTTCGGGCAGCCGATCGCGATGTTTCAGAATACGCAGTTCAAGCTGGCCGAGATGGAGACCGAAATCGAAGTGGGGCAGGCCTTCGTCGACCGCTGCCTGGGCGCACACGTGCGCGGCGAAGAGATCGTGAGCGAAGTGAGCATGGCGAAGTGGTGGGTGACCGAACTGCTCAAGCGCGTTTCCAGCCAATGCCTGCAACTGCACGGCGGTTACGGCTTCATGCGCGAGTATCCGGTCTCGAGCGACTACGCGGACGCGGCGGTGCAATCGATCTATGCGGGGACCAACGAGATCATGAAGGTGATTATCGCGCGGCGGATGGGCCTGGACGAGCGGCGCTAGGCGCGCGATCGGTTCGCCGCGGATGCCTTTATCGGCGGATTCTGCTAAGCCCTCGATAAAGACAAATCGGACGCGCGGCGCGTTCGGGAGGCAGCGGCGCGCCGGCAAGGAGGCTCTGAATGGACTTCGCGGTTTTCTATGAGATCCAGGTTGCGAGCCCGCTGAAGCATCGCGAGCGCGAATACGAAGTTTTTCACCAGGTGCTGAAGCAGGTGGACCTGGCGGAGCAGAGCGGGTTCACGAACTTCTGGACGGTCGAGCATCATTTCCAGCCCGGCTTCGCCCATTCGTCGGCGCCCGAGGTGCTCTACGGCGCGATTTCGCAGCGCACCAGCGTGATCCGGATCGGGCATGCGGTAGTGCTGCTGCCTTTCCCGTACAACCATCCGGTGAGAGTCGCAGAGCGGGTGGCGACGCTCGATATCCTGAGCAACGGGCGGGTCGAGGTCGGCACCGGGCGATCGGCGACGCAGGTGGAATTGGGCGGCTTCGGAATTCCGTACAATGAGACGCGGGCGCGCTGGGAAGAGGCGCTCCAGATAATCACGACGATCTGGAAGAGCGCGGACGGCACCTTCTCGCACAAGGGCAGGTATTTCGATATCCCGCAGCGCACGGTGGTGCCGATGCCGATCCAGAAACCGCATCCTCCTATGTGGGTCGCGTGCACGGGCGAAGATACGCACGACCTGGCGGGGCGGCTCGGATTGGGCCTGCTTTCCTTCACGCTGCTGGTAACGCCTGAAAAGCTCGGACAGCGCGTGGCCAGGTATCGCGAGGCGCTGAAGCAGGCGAAACCGTACGGAGCTTTTGTCAACAACAAGGCGGCGGCGTTCTCGATGGTGCATTGCGCGCCGACCGACAAGCAGGCGCGCGAAGAGGCGGAGCGCGCATTCATGTCCTATATCAACACCACGCTGCTGGCGAACGCGGCGGTGATCGAGGCGAGGAAGACGGGGATCAACCCGAAGGAGGTGCCGCAGGGTGGGGCGACAGCGCAAATCCCCAAGCAGTACGAAGGGATCGATCCGAGCAAGGTGAATCTCGACTACATGATCGACAACGGAATGTGCATCTGCGGGAGTCCCGACAGTTGTATCGAGCAGATCGAGCGGCTGCAGGCGGCGGCTCATCTGGACCAGTTCCTGTGCATGATGCAGTTCTGGCCGATCGCGCACGAGAAGACGATGCGGGCGATCGAGCTGATCGGGAAGTACGTAATACCGCACTTCAAGCGGACGGAGGCGCACGCGGTGAGCGCGAGCACTCCGGCGGCGCGCTGAGCGGATTTAGGCGAGAGCTTGCAGCGGGGCGCGACGCTTGCGGCGTTGCGCTCCGCTGCGTTTTCGGGCGTCGAAGGCCGCGATCGCGGGCGCGGGACGATACGCTCTGGTCCAGGTGTTACCCGATAAGAGCGCCACCATGCCGTGTCAGGGGCGCGCGATCGCGCGCGGGGTGGCGTTATGCCGCATCAGTGGTGAGCGCGGCGGAGCTGGGTGACGGATTCGCGGGCGCGGGCCAGCCTGAGCGCCTGATCGGCCTCGGCGTAAACCGGATCGTAGGAACTCATCCCGGCCAGCTTTTCCTCGGCGGCCCGGATTTCGGACGCGGCGGCGGCGCTATCGACGGCGGTAGGTGGCTGGGCTTCGAGCGCGAGGATGGTCATCGCACCGTCCTTGACCTCGGCGAGTCCGCCGGAGAGCAGGTATTCGTCCGCAACGGCGCCGCCGGAGTAGAGCGTCAGCATCCCGGGCGCGATCGCGGTGATGTAATCGGCATGGTCGGCAAGAATTCCGAACTCGCCAAGCGCGCCGATGGCAACGGCCTGTTCGACAGGCCCTTCGTAGAGAACGCCGGTAGGCGTGATGAGTCTGAAGGCGAACGTGGTGGCCATCGCGGCGTATCTTTCGCGCTAGCGCGCCTCGCCCCGGGCCAGGCGTTCGGCCTTGGCGCGGGCGTCGTCGATGGTGCCGACGAGATAGAAGGCCTGCTCTGGCAGGTCGTCGCACTTGCCGTCGAGAATCTCCTTGAAGCCGCGGACGGTCTCCGCTCGCGGTACGTAGGCGCCTGGGATGTTGGTGAACGGCTCCGCCACGTGCATCGCCTGCGAAAGGAAGCGCTCGACGCGGCGCGCGCGCGCGACGACGAGCTTGTCGTCGGCGGAAAGCTCGTCCATCCCGAGGATCGCGATGATGTCCTGCAAGTCCTTGTAGCGCTGGAGTATCTGCTGGACCCGGCGCGCGACGGTGTAGTGCTCCTCGCCCACGACCTGCGGATCGAGAATGCGCGAGGTCGAGGCGAGCGGGTCGACCGCCGGGAAGATCGCTTTCTCGAAGATCTTGCGGTCGAGCGCGGTGATCGCGTCGAGATGCGAGAAGGTCGTCGCCGGTGCCGGATCGGTATAGTCGTCTGCCGGCACGAAGATAGCCTGCACAGAAGTAATCGATCCCTGCTTGGTGGTCGTGATGCGCTCTTCGAGCTCGCCCAGGTCAGTGCCCAGGGTCGGTTGATAACCGACCGCGCTCGGCATCCGGCCGAGCAGCGCCGAGACCTCCGAGTTGGCCTGCACGAAGCGGAAGATGTTGTCGATGAAGAGCAGAACGTCCTTTCCCTCCTGGTCGCGGAAGTACTCCGCCACCGTGACGCCGGTCAGCCCGACGCGGGCGCGCGCGCCCGGCGGCTCGTTCATCTGGCCGTACACCAGCGCAGTCTTGGCGAGCACGCCCGACTCCTTGAGCTCGCGGTAGAGGTCGTTGCCCTCGCGCGAGCGCTCGCCGACTCCGGCGAAGATCGAGACGCCGCCGTGCTGCTTGGCGACGTTGTGGATCATTTCCATGATCGCGACGGTCTTGCCCACCCCGGCGCCGCCGAACAGCCCGATCTTGCCGCCGCGCGCAAACGGGCAGATCAGGTCGATGACCTTCATGCCGGTCTCCAGGATTTCGACCTCGGTGGCCTGGTCCTCGAAGAGCGGCGCCTCGCGATGGATCGGCATGGTCTTGTCGGAGCTGAGGGGACCGGCCTCGTCGACCGGCTCGCCGGTTACGTTCATCAGCCGCCCAAGCGTTGCCGGACCGACCGGCACCGTGATCGGCCCGCCGGTGTCGGTCACTTCCATGCCGCGCACCAGGCCCTCGGTCGAGTCCATCGCGATACATCGCACGGTGTTCTCGCCGAGATGCTGCGCCACTTCGAGCACCAGATTGCCGGGCTTGTCGCCCAGCGCCGGG
>DASPQS010000212.1:0-11097 GCA_035624865.1 Binataceae bacterium (SeqCode)
GTCCGGGGCTGGTTCTGCTACTGACAGGCTAATAACAATTCTTACGGGGGCTAAGAAAACTCCTTTGATGCGGAACGCCTAAAATTGCGTCCGGTCGCACGATTCCTCGACCGAAGGCAATCGGCCGCCTGCCAGCGCCGAAGTCACGCCGACGGCTGCAATTTTGGCGACCCTGCTGCTCCACTTCGAAGCGCAAGCGCGACCATCACCCAGGCCCAGCCGTGGAAGATCAATTCGATTGCGATAGCAAAGCCAATGAACCACAGGCCTGTCCACGGCCAATGCACCCACAGCAAGATGCCCAGGACAATCGAGAGTACGCAATTCAGAACAGGCCAGAATTTATGCGGCAGGCCGACGTGGAAAACCCCGACCATCCGGGTGACGCCGCTGGCCAGGAGGAAGGCCGCCAGCACAAGCGTCAGTGTCAATGCACCCAGCGCCGGCTGCGCAACCAGATAAAATCCTGCCAGGAAGTCGCAGATTGTGCCCAAGAGATTCCAGAATGATCTTACTTCAGTCTGGCGGACCAGATGGATGACATGGAAAGCGCCGCTCGCGACGAGCAACCAGCCGACGAGGAAGACTGAAATCAATGTGACGGCAAGCGTATCACCCAAGGCTACAGTGCCAAGGATAATCAAGGCGATTCCAAGCGCGAGCAGCCATCCCCATTGCAAATGCAGCGACGCGAACGGTCCACTTGCAGCAGCATCTGTTTCCATTGCGCTCTCCCATGCACGCCGGATCGGACCTTGGATCGGGCTGCGAATTGGGTTTGTTTTGAATAAATAAGTGGCTTCTGACAAGACGAGACCCGACTGAGCGGGGCCCACATATCCAGATATTCCTCAAGTTTGAGGCAATCAAGGGGGGGGTCGAGCATCGGGTCGCACTGGTCTGGCTGGGCGACATCGGTCCGCCGGCGGAGGGGGTGGGATTCGAACCCACGAGCGACTCACGCCGCTGCCGGTTTTCAAGACCGGTGCCTTCAACCGCTCGGCCACCCCTCCGTGTCGCGTATTTTACTGGGTTTTTTGCCCGCCACCAGCTGCTGCAGGGGCGATTTGCTTATCGAAAGGTATTCAGGCCCGCGGGCGCTCTTTATTGGACTTAAGGAAGGCGCTTTACGGAGGAAATCTCTATGCGCAATGGTGACGGAATTTGAGCCCTTTCAGATCATGCTGCCGATGGTCGGGATCTGTAGGAAGTGTCTGACGCGCAGAGCGCTTCGATTATTCGCTCCATCGCGATTCCGCGCGAACCCTTGACCAGGAGGACGTCGCCGGGTCTGACAATGTCGCGAACGAGTGAGGCGGCGGCTTCGCTGTCGGGGGCGACCATAGTCACGGGGTGGTTCGAACTTCCCGCGTCTGCGCACGCGTTGACTGCCGCAGCCATCTCGCCGCCCACGGCGATACAGGCCGAAGGCCGCGCGGCCAGGACGTCGCGAATCGCTTCCGCGTGCATCGTTCCGGAGAGCCCGCCAAGCTCGAGCATGTCACCGAGCGCGACAATGAGACGGGCCTCTAGCCCGTCGGCAGTTTCGCGCGCTGCGGCGAGCGCAGCCCTCACCGACCGCGGATTCGCATTGTAAGTGTCATCAATTATTACAAGCCCGCGGGCTTGACGCGTCCTCAGCCGGCCCTCCACTGGCGCTATGGATTCGAGTGCCATCGCAATCGCGGCGAGTTCCGCATGGCCGAGGGGGCGGTTCCACGCCGCGATCGCTGCGGCGACTGCAGCCGCCGCATTCGACGCGGATGCGGCGCCGAGCAAATTCAGCGTGGCGTCGAGTTTCGGTTCGACGCCACGCGCGACCGTCGCTGGCGGCAAAGCCAGCGAAATCTGTTGGAAGCCCGGTGCCACGACCGTACGGCGGGTCAATCGCACGTCGGCATCGGAACCGGTCCCAAACGTAAACCGGCGTTTTTCCGCGGGTACGCGCGCCATCAGGAGCGGCTCGTCCGCGCTGGTAACCGCCACGCGTGCCGGACCGAACAGCGCGGCCTCCTCGTCGGCGACCCCTTCGAGCGATCCGAGCCCCTCGGTGTGCTCGATGTCTACATTGAGCACGAGCGCAACCTCAGGGCGGACCATCTCCGCGAGGAGGGGAATTTCGCCCCGCCGGTTCGTGCCGCATTCGAGCACCGCCGCGCGATGGTTCTCCCGCAAGGTGAGGGTCGTCATCGGAACCCCGATGAGATTGTTCAGATTCCCGGGCGTCGCGAGAGTTTCGCCAAAGAGTGAACGAGCCACGGCGGCACTGAGTTCCTTGGTTGTAGTTTTGCCGGCTGCTCCGCCCACTGCGATTACTGCCAGTGATTGTGCGGCGCGCATCCGCTCCAGATGATGGCGGGCGAGCGCGCGAAGCGCGCTGAGCGTGTCATCGACCTCGAAGCAGGGTAGGGCGTTGGATCCGCGGCCACGTTCGACGACCGCTGCAACCGCGCCGCGCTCGGCCGCGGTCCGGAGAAACTCGTGACCATCGCGAACTCCGCGGAGGGCAACGAAGAGCGCTCCCGGAGTGATCGTGCGCGTGTCGATGCTCACGCAGGCCGCGCGGATGTTCGTCGCCCCGCCGGACGGCTGAGCCGTAGTGGCCCGGATAACCTCATCGGCAGTCAGCCCACATTGGTTGAGCGGAATCGGTGTCGCCATTCAACCTCCCCCCACCACCAGCCCTACGCGACGGTCGCGAACCGCGCAATTGGCCGGCATCGCGAGGCATCCGTTTCCCTGGAGACTTGACAAGTCATAGGCGAGCAAGCAGCCTCATTCAATTCTAGCAGTATCACGGAGGTTAGCGGCGATGGCTTCGGCGGGGAAACCTCTGGTCGGCGTCATAATGGGCAGCAAGAGTGATTGGGAGCATATGGCTAGTGCATCGGAAGTGATGAACGAACTTAAAGTAGCTCATGAGGTCCGTGTGCTGTCCGCTCATCGCACGCCCGACCATACTTTGAAATATGCGGCTTCTGCCAAATCCAACGGCTTGTGCGCAATCATCGCGGGTGCCGGAGGTGCGGCTCATTTGGCCGGCGTAATCGCGGCCAAGACCATTTTACCAGTGATTGGCGTTCCAATGCCGACCACCAGCCTAAACGGAATCGACTCGCTGCTGTCGATTGTCCAGATGCCGCGAGGGGTGCCGGTCGCAACGATGGCGATCGGAAAGGCGGGCGCAGCCAACGCAGGGCTTTTCGCCGCGGCGATTATCGCACTGACCGACGAATCATTGGCCGAGCGACTACAGGCCTGGCGCGCCGCACGAGCCAAGGAGTTGCTCGAACAGACCCTTCCATGAAGCTGGAGTGGCCCAGCTACACGGTTGCGCCCGAGCTAATCCAAGAATTAAATCGTTACATGAGGCGAGCGATAGCAGTCTTTGCCTTGAGCGCAGTTTTTGGGATTGGCGGCGCTCGGGCAGCGTTCGCAGTGCAAATCGAAAGGTCCGGCAAGCTGACGGTTCCCGCTGACGCGGCTCTCGTCCCTTTTTCAACCGATCCGACGGTTGCGGAGGTCCTTGGTCAGGACTTCGGCGCTGCACACAGGGGCGCATCCGCCGGGACTCCTTCGCCGCTTACGGTGACTGTCACCGTAAGTCAGCAACAGCTCAAGCCCGGTGTCTCATTGAATCAGCTCGCGCCGGGCGATCCACAGGTAGCCGACCTGATCAAGGCCGCCGGAGCGACGCCGCCGCCGATCGGCGATACCGGCGACAAATCCGACGAGGCCGCGATTGCCCGTGCGCGAGCCCAGCGCCTGATGGTGCCCCACGACAATCCGATGCAGCAATTGATTAATCAATTCGAGGCTCCGCAAGGAGAACTCGGACCGCCGGTGCCGTGCGATCCGCAGGCGCCACCCGGGCCGGGATGCGCTCCTGTCCCGCAACCTACCCCCCGTCCGCGTCCGGACAGTCCCGGTTATACCGGCGACACGCAGCAGTACATGCAGCAGGGAACCTCGGTCAGGCGTTTCTTCTCTCACGACGACGCGGCCTATCAAACGGTGATAGTCGCGCGCGTGACGCTGAGCGGTGCGCCCGACGAGATGACGGTGGTGGGTGTGACTCAGCCGGGGGAAGATGTACGCGAGGCCAAGAAGCTGGTGGCCGAAAACATCGCAAACGCGGTTCTGCACTAAGCGGCGCGAGCGCGGGCGCCACCCCCAGCGGCGTTCGTTACACACAAATCCTGGTATTCAGGATTTGCTCACAATCTCGATTGGCACCTTGTGTGCCTTTGCATGCTCGGGAATCGGGATAGTCAGTTCAAGCACGCCGTCATGATAGGAAGCCTTGATGTCGTCGGTTTTTACCCCCTCGGGGAGCTTAATCGTCCGTTCGAAACTGCCGTAGTAGATCTCCCGATGGGTATAGTCGCGACCTGTCTCCTCGCGTGAACTTTCGCGCTTGCCGCGAATCGTTAGATGGTCTCCGTCCACGGTGACCTCGACTTCTTTGGGATCGATCCCCGGCAAATCCGCGCGTACGATTAATTTTCCGGCTTCGATGAACGATTCGAGCACCGGGCCGCCTTTGGTTCGCGGTTCACCGGCACCTCGGCCACCGAGGAAACGGTCGCAGAGATCTTCAAAATCGCGCCGGAACCGGTCGAGTTCCCGAGATTGATAGCGGGCCCGCGGTTCACTCGACATGGCCGTCTCCTCCTTGGGCTTTTCTGCTGCAACCTAGACTAATTATAGCAGCAGCATTCGCAAGGGGACTATCGCACCGGTCGACGCGCGCGGCTGACTTTGCCTCTATTCGTTTTCTCGCGGACTCGAGCAGTCCGCGCGGACGTGACCGAGAATGGGAGGCCCATCCTAGGGTGCGCGCTGCGAATCCGGAGACGCACTCCCGGCGGAAGTGGAGGCCGCCGGAATCGAGGCCTCCTGGCGGTGCTTCGAGATAGCCGCATACGCGAATGCGATAATCGCCAGTAGAGCCACGACCCCGCCGATCGCAATCCAGTTATAGTGTCGCAGCCGGCTCTCCGGCAGCAGCGGTTCGTCGATGCGAGCGGGCGGAATGTTGTCAGCCCGCTGAACTTCGCGCACAAAACGCATCGCGATCTCCTCGGGGTCAAGCGCCAAATAGGTCGCGTAGCGGCGCAGAAAGGGCAGCAGATAGAGCTGGTCAGAGATCATCGAGTAGTCATTGCTCTCGAGCATTCGCAGGTAATGTTCAGGGATTTTGGTCTCCCTGATGGCAGCATCCTGAGCGACACCGCGCCGTTCCCGCGCTTCCGACAGGAACCGCCCAAGGTTCGGCTCGCCGCTCTCTTCCGCGCCATCGGGAGATTCAGGCGGGACTTCCGACCGTTCTGGCTTCTTCTCGCTCAACTGGTTCCAATCCTCACGTTTGGCGCTATTCATCGCCCCTAATCCCCCTTCCCCTCCTCATCCTCATCCCCGGCCTTCACCTGGTGTCTCCGGGTAAAGGCATTGAACGCGACGGCGGATTGGTTACGTGTCCGGCGAACAGGTTTCCCGTATCTACCTTGTGCTGTTCCATCTTTGCCTGTGCGACATAACCGGGTACGGGTTGGCTCGAATACGCCGCTCCTTCGCTGCCGTAGCGGATCGCGTCCTTCCAGTTGTGTTCAGCAAAGGCGATTAGCCCGAGGTAGTCGTACGCGGGTCCATAGGTTGGAAAATAGTCGATCGCCCGATGGAAGTAAGTGCCCGCGGCGGCCAAATCGCCGCTCTTGTACTTGGCAACTCCTTCCTGGGTAAAGATTTGGGCGGCCAGGTTTGCTATGGTGGGATCGTCGGGATCGTCCGAGAGTGCCTGCTGGATCTCGTAATCAGCCTCGGCCAGCCGGCCTTCCATATAGAAACTGTGGGCGCGGTCCTGATGGGTTGCCGCGCAGCCATACGCGACCGCCGCCGAGATCCCGGCTATTACCCCAACCCACACCCGATTCCTCCGCATACAACGTAAAATCTATAGCCGCGTTGTGGCTAAACCAAGCCCTAATCGTTGCCAGCCTGTTACGGTGGCAAATGGGGGATCCCCGACCGGCATTCGCTTGGCAACCTCAGCCATGGCGACGCGACGCGATTGTAAAGAGCGAATTTCTTACCCTCACATCCGATGATGGACGGAGTTGGCTTCAGCAGCCGTAAAAGTTGACCTATGTCATTTCGATTGGCCACAAGAACGACGCAAGTACCCGACGACCATAGCATGCTTAATTGTGCATTAGTCGTAATAAAGCTCTCTTTAGCGTCAGTGCTGTGAGCAAATGGTGCAAGCTCGCCCTGATAGCTAACCAGCAGTTCGCGCGCGCCGGTATAGAAGGGTAAGGACTGGACGTGGTGTCGGTAGGATGCCAGTACGCAGCCGTTGTTGGTGACAGGTTCGATGGCCCGAGCCAGCGACCTGTATGAGAACATCGACGCCCCATCTTCCCTCGCCTTTATCCCTGCCAGCATGAGCCCAATGACCCCAATAGCCAGGGGAAGCACCGTAACGCTGTGATTCGGTCCCCGGCGGACGAGCGAGTATCCGGCCGCAGCCCCAATCAATAGAGCGGATGCTGCGACGAGTGCCTCTGTCACAAGGGCGGAGCTCATCCCTCGCCGCAGGGCTGAGATAGCTAGTGCCGTCACCGCCAAGGCGAGCGCTCCGTTGAGACCGACGAGCCAGCCGAGCAGGCGGCGAGCGCGCGCAGAACTTATCGTATCAAGACTCGCGATACCGCAGCCGGCGATGATCGCGAGAGGCGGAAGTGCGGGAAGCATATATTCGCCGAGCTTCGATTGCGGGATGGAGAAAAAGACGAAGATGAGACCGAACCAGATCAGGAGGAAGCTTAAGGCGCCGCGCGGGGCAGCGGTATTACCGTTGCCGCGAATCGCAAGAATTCCAGGGGGAATGAAAAGGAACCAGGGCCAGGTTCCACCGATGACCACCGGAAAAAAGAACCATGGCCCCCAGCTATGCTCGGTATTCGCGAGGTAACGCTGGAAATGTTCGTGGATGAAGAAAAACTCGAGAAAACCAGGATTGCGCCGTGCCGCGACCGCAAACCATGGAGCCGCGATAGCCACATAGACAAGGCCACAGGCTACCCACGGGATGTTGAGCGCATCGCGCCCGCGCCGCTGGGAAATCAGCCATCCGAGCGCGATGCCGCCGCCGAGGACGAGCGCGACGGGTCCTTTCGCCAGTGTTCCCAGAGCAAGCATCCCCGCGGCTGCGATCATCCAGAGACGACCGGCACTCTTTCCAATATGCGGGGCTCGCGAAGCCATGAAGAAGGCCGCGAGCGCGCTCGTGATCCAGAAGGCAAGAGCCGGGTCGGGCGTGGCGAAACGCGCGAAGGCGAAAAACAACGGACTCAGCGCCAGCGCCAACGCGCCCAGCAGACCTGCCGCGGCGCCGAACATCGCCTCACCCAGTGCGGCGGTGACGACTACCTGACCGATACTGAACAACGCGGCTTGGAGCCGCACCGCGAACTCGTTCCGGCCGAAGAGCCTCAGTGACGCCGCAGTAGCCCAATAGACCAGCGGCGGCTTCTCGAAGTAGGGCACCCAGTCGTTGTGCGGCGTGACGTAATCGCCCCGCACAACCATTTCTCGCGCGATTTCCGCATAGCGCCCCTCGTCCGGCTCCCACAAGGCGGGGCGTCCGAGCCCGGTCAGGTAAAGCAGAGCGGCGATACTTCCGCACAGGAGAAAGCGATGAGACCGAGTCAAATGCATCATGCTCGATGCAGTGTCCAAGCGCCGGCTATTGCGGTCAACCGCCCGTTCGTCAATCGGCGGGGGTCGTCTTTAACTGGCGTGCGCCGTTTGTCAGAATGCATGCGGCTGTGCCGCTCCCGAGGATTGCCGGACCAAGGCGAGGGCGCTCTCACAGCCCGAGAATTGTTGAGCTCTCCGGGTAAAATATCGCCGCTGTTCGGCGCCAAAGCGGATCCGTCCGAGACGGTTTCGGTCGTAATACCGGTCTACAACGAGGCCTCGAACCTGCTCGCGTTGTGGGCGCGGTTGGAGGCGGTGCTCGGACGCCTCGAGCGGGCGTGCGAGGTGGTGTTCGTCGACGACGGTTCGAGCGACGATTCGCTGCGGCTTTTGCGCGAACTTGCGGCGCGCGACAAGCGTGTGCGCGTAGTCGAGCTGGCGCGTAATTTCGGGCAGCATTCGGCGCTGCTCGCCGGATTTCGCAACTGCCGCGGGGATATCGTGGTCACGCTTGACGCCGACCTGCAAAATCCGCCCGAGGATATTCCACGCCTGATCGAAGCGATCGACGCAGGCAACGACGTCGTCGGCGGATGGCGCGAGGAGCGCCAGGACCGAACCTATCGGCGGCTCGCGTCGCGAATGCACAACCGCGTCACTTCGGCGATCGTGGGCGTGCCGATGCATGACTACGGATGCATGCTGCGGGCTTACCGCCGCCATATCGTCGATACGGTGGTGGCCTGCGATGAGAAGGCGGCGTTCGTGCCGGCGCTGGCGAACTCGTTCGCAAAACGGGTCGCCGAAATTCGCGTTGGACATGCGGAACGCGCCGCGGGCGAATCAAAGTACAATTTCTTCCGGCTCGCGCACCTGAGCCTCAACCTGATTACCGGCTTCTCGAACTTCCCGATCCGCGCGCTCAGCCTGACCGGCATCTTGATCTCATTTCTCGCCGCCTTGTTGGCGACGATCCTGCTGGGACATCGCCTCCTCTACGGTCCGCAGCAGGAGGGCGCCTTGTGGACCCTGTTCGCGGTATTGTTCTTCTTCGTCGGGATGGTTTTCCTCGCGCTGGGTCTGATCGGCGAGTACGTCGGACGAATCTATCTCGAGGTGCGACGGCGTCCGACTTATATTGTGCGCGCAGTTCACGGCGATCACACCACCGACAGCGCGTTCGAGACGCCGCGCCGCTGAACGATGACCGGCCGCGATTCCGAGATGTCGGCAGCAGGCGTCGCCGGCGCTCGATGCGTCCTCTTCGCCTATCACGAGATGGGTTATGCGTGCCTGCAAGAACTGCTTGCCCTAGGCGCCCCAATCGCAGCCCTGTTCACCCATCGCGATACGGCCGGCGAGGAAATCTGGTGGCGCTCGTGTGCGGAACTCGCGCTGGCCAACGCGATCGCCGTCTACACGACGGATCGGATCGATGCTCCTTTGATCGCCAAAATCGCGGCGATGCGGCCGGCCGTGATTTACTCCTTCTACTACCGCAATCTGCTGCCCGAGGCGGTGCTCGCGCTGGCGCCCCTGGGCGCATTCAATCTGCACGGCTCGCTCCTGCCGAAATATCGCGGACGCGCGCCGGTCAACTGGATGCTGGTCAACGGCGAGCGCGAAGGCGGCGTCACCCTGCATCACATGGTGGCGCGTGCGGACGCCGGCGACATCGTCGCACAGCGCGCTGTCGAGATTACTGACGACGATGATGCATTGACGCTCTACCGAAAGATCGTGCCCGCCGGCGCCGCGGTGGTTCGCGAATATCATCCCTTGATTGTGGCCGGACGCGCCCCGCGCCGCCCGCAGGACCTCGAAGCCGGGAGCTATTTCGGACGCCGCCGTCCCGAGGACGGTCGCATCGATTGGAACTGGCCCGCGCGGCGTATCTTCAATCTCGTCCGCGCAGTGACCCATCCGTACCCCGGCGCGTTCTGCTTCGTGGACGGCCGGAAGCTTTACGTATGGCGCGCGCGGATCGGGCGAGAGCGAGGGACCTGCGGCCGGCCGGGAATGATAATCGCCTGCGCGGCGGCCGAATCGATCGAGATCGCCGCGGGCGAGGGCAGCGTCATCCTTACCTGCGCGCAGTTCGAAGGCGCTATCGAAGGAGCCGCCCCGCGCGTACTCGGTGCCGCGACCCAGGCCGGCGCCCGCATCCTGCAATAAGACGGAGGCAGTTAATGAGAGTTCTGATTACCGGCGGCGCGGGTTTTCTCGGCTCGCATCTTTCGGACACGTTCATCGCGCGCGGCGACGAGGTCTTCGTGCTCGACACCGGATCGATCTCCAAGGTGCGCCACCTTCTGAACGAACCGCGCTTCCACTATATTCACGACTCGATCTTCAATCTCGAACTGATCGACGGTCTCGCGGCGCGCGCCGACCTCATCTATCACCTGGCGGCGGTGGTCGGCGTCGAACACTATGTCGGAGACCCGTACGAAACGCTCAACGTTAACGTCAATGGTACTCAAAACGTACTGAAAGCCGCCTACAAGTATGGCAAGAAGGTCGTCTTCAGCTCGACCTCGGAAGTCTACGGGCGCAATCCCAAGGTGCCCTGGCGGGAGGACGACGACCGCGTGCTCGGCGCGACCACCATCGATCGCTGGTGTTATTCGACCTCGAAAGCGGTCGGCGAGCATTTCTGCTTTGCCTACCACAAGCTCGGATTGCCGGTGACGGTCGTCCGCTATTTCAACGTGTATGGGCCTCGCCTGGACAAGGTCGACGTCGGGCGGCTGTTCACCATCTTCATGGGCCAGTTGCTGCGCGGAGTCGATCTGACGGTTATCGGTGACGGCAAGCAGACGCGATGCTTTACCTACGTGACCGATGCGGTGGCGGCGACCGTCGCCGCCGGGCTCAATGCCGCAGTCGACGGCGAAGCGATCAATATTGGCGTGGACGTCGAGACCTCGGTGCTCGACTTCGCGAAGCTCATGCTCGAGCTCTACGGGCCGACCAAATCAAAGATCCGCTTCGTCTCCCAGGAAGAGGTCTACGGCAAGAGCTACGAGGACATTCCGCGGCGCGTTCCCGACAACACCAAGATGCGCAAGCTGCTCGGCATCGAACCGCGGGTCTCACTGCGCGAGGGCACCGCCCTTTCGATGGAATGGTTCAGGAAGGAAGCGAACGCATAGAAGCGGCCGCGAGCGCCGCAATGTTCACTTCAAGGTCCCGCGCAAGGTGGAAGTAGCGCTCAAGATCGACGTCGATACGCATCAGGGACTCGGCCAGGGTGTGCCGCGATTGGCGCGGATGCTTGCGGCGGAGGGCGTCTCGGCCTCGTTCTTCATCGCGATGGGCCCCGACAATTCCGGCCGCGCAATTTTGCGCGCATTCAAGAATCCCGGCTTCCTGACCAAGATGCGGCGCACCCGT
>DASPQS010000213.1:0-2248 GCA_035624865.1 Binataceae bacterium (SeqCode)
GCGGCTAACCGACGCATTATGGAGCCGCCGGGAGCTGATGTTGACGCCCGGAAAGGAGGCTGGACGTGCAATCGTTCCTCATAGCGGTGATATGCATATTGTCATTCCTGCTGATCGCCTGCGCGCTAGAACTGCGGGATACTCGTCGCCGGCTTGGCGAGCTTCACTCCGCCCCACTCATTTCTCTCACCGAGGCAATTCCTTTAGCTAAACCAGCGGACTCCAATTCAAGTCTTATTGACAATATCAAACGCTTTAAGAGGCAGTTTTTTGCGCCATTTGCCAATGCATTTTTATATAGCACCAAGGAATCATTACAACCTAAGCTACATTATTATTACGGTCGCGCGAAAATTATGTCCGATTTCGTCGGAATGATCGTTCGACTAGGCGTCTGTGGATTTATTATAGTTTACATATTCCATAAATATGATCTAACCACATCACGTTACGAAGGTGTGATGCTATATCTAGGAAGCGGGGAGGTCATACTATTCACTATTATGTTTGCTTGGAATGTTCAGCAAGTGATATTTGAGTACTTATTGAGCGAATTGGCGGTCCATAGAAATATGACCATCAGAGTAATAGTTTTGATATACAATTTAGTTCTGCTTATCGCGATCTACACTGTCATACAGAGTGTCGTTGCGCAAATGGCAACTGCAACTCTGCCTCGTTAGTACCTTTGATCGCGAAGCGTTCAAAGGCGTAGGCTGGCGGAAGGAGTGAGATTCGAACTCACGGTTGAGTTGCCCCAACGGCGGTTTTCAAGACCGCTGCCTTAAACCACTCGGCCATCCTTCCATCGCCCCCTCTCCCGCTTGCGGGAGAGGGCCGGGGTGAGGGCCCTCGGACAAACGCCCCCTCATCCGGCGCTTCGCGCCACCTTCTCCCGCTGAGCGGGAGAAGGGTTTCCCCCTTACTCCATCGCCCCTTACGCGCGCAAACTCGCCTACACCAGCCGGCTCTGCGCCTTGGCGGCGGCGATGAAGCTCGCGAACAGCGGATGCGGCTCGAAGGGGCGCGACTTCAGTTCGGGGTGATATTGCACGCCGATGAACCAGGGGTGGTCGGAAAATTCGATCGTCTCCGGCAGCAGCCCGTCGGGAGACATGCCGGCGAAGATGAGCCCCTTGTCCTCAAGGCGCGCGCGATAGGCGGTGTTCACCTCATAGCGATGGCGGTGGCGCTCGGAGATTTCGGTTGCGCCGTAAATCTCGGCGATCTTCGATCCCGGCTTGAGTTCGGCCTTGTAGGCGCCCAGCCGCATCGTGCCGCCGAGGTCGCCCGCAGCCTGGCGGCGTTCGAGTTCGTTGCCGTGCATCCATTCCGTCATCAGGCCGACGACCGGCTCGTCGGTCGGGCCGAACTCGGTCGAATTGGCGTGGGTTAGGCCGGCGAGCGAACGGCAGGCCTCGATCACCGCCATCTGCATGCCGAAGCAGATGCCGAAATAGGGCACCTTGCGCTGACGCGCGAAGCGCGCCGCCAGGATCTTGCCCTCGGCGCCGCGCGGACCGAAACCGCCGGGCACGAGAATGCCGTGAACGCCTTCCAGATGGGGGGCCGGATCGGCGCTTTCGAAAATCTCGCTTTCGATCCAGTCGAGCTTGACCCGCACCTTGTTGGCCATGCCGCCGTGGGCCAGCGCCTCGATCAGCGATTTATACGCGTCCTTGAGGCCGGTGTATTTGCCGACGATGGCGATCGTCACCTCGCCCTCGGGGCTGTGGTAGGCGCGCGTCACCGCCTCCCAGCGGCGCATGTTGGGCTTGGGGGCGGGCTCGATGCCGAACGCGGCGAGCACCTCGCGGTCGAGCCCTGCGGCGTGATAGGCGGCGGGCACGTCGTAGATCGCGGATACGTCGCGCGCCTCGACCACGGCGCTCTCGCGCACGTTGCAGAACAGGCCGAGCTTGCGCCTCTCCTCGCGCGGAATCTCGCGGTCGGTGCGGCAGAGCAGGATGTCCGGCTGGATGCCGATCGAGCGCAGCTCCTTGACCGAATGCTGCGTCGGCTTGGTCTTCAATTCGCCCGCGGTCGGAATATAGGGGAGCAGGGTCAGGTGGATATAGACGACATGGCCGCGCGGCAGATCGTTGCCGAGCTGGCGGATCGCCTCGAAGAACGGCAGGCCTTCGATGTCCCCGACCGTGCCGCCGATCTCGACGAGCACGAAATCGACGCCCTCGTTGCCCTCCAGGATGAAGTGCTTGATCGCATTGGTGACATGCGGGATCACCTG
>DASPQS010000214.1:0-2896 GCA_035624865.1 Binataceae bacterium (SeqCode)
CCCGCCGTCGAACGCCATTCGTTTGCAAAATGAAAAGCGCTTATGATTCAATGGCAACGAGCGATTGTCTGCTCGCCTCCGGGGAAATCGCCGAGGCGGAATTCCCGGCTCAGGCGGCGCGCTGAAAGGCGGGACGAGGAACTATCCCACGATGCGGAAAGTCGAATAACGCCTCCAGCGCCGAAAGTGGCGTCCTCTGTCATTATAAGCCATTGTCTTCGCTTACGAATTATCGCGTTTTCCACGATACGGGAAATGATCGGCGATTTTCGCGGCGAAAATTGTATTACAATGGTGTTTCTGTATCTTATGAAAAGGCCGCGACCGCAAGGGCGATGACTCGGCGGACGGCTGCAAGAAATACAGCGCGCGCAATAAAGCGCATCGCCGGATGGCTGGCGCATTTGGGAGGAAAGCATGATTTCATGATGAACTCCGCTGAGCGGAGAATTGCAACTTTACAGCTTGGATCCGTAAAGATCGCGCTCAACAGTCAAGACGTCGTGGCGCGAGCATGAAATCGGACAGGTCGTTGCGCGCAAGCCGAGCTCGGCTCCGCAGCTTCGAAACGATTCTAGACCAAGGCAAACAAGGGAGGATTCCATGAAACTACGCTTTACCACCGCGTTGGCGCTAACCACGCTGCTGGCGGCTTGTCCCGCCGTCGCGGAGACGGATAATGTTCTGGAGACACTCGGCGGCATGCATAAGACGGCGCCGGTCGATTGGCCGACGATTCCGCAGACCGGACCGAAGGCCGACCAGGTCAAGCAGATCCTCACCAAGATCAAGATGCCGCCCGGGTTCCACATCGACCTTTACGCCCTCGTTCCCGACGCCCGCCACATGGCGGTCGGTCCGCAAGGCGTGGTAACGATTGTTGGAACGCGCAAGACGAAGATATACGCGGTTACCGACCGCTCGCGCAGCGGCGTCGCGGAGGAGGTGAAGGAGTTCGCCCCCTCGATCCCGAAACAGCTGCCCAACGGCCCCTGCTGGTCCAGGGACGGGTTCCTGTATGTCGTCGAACAGAACCGCGTTCTGCAGTACCCGGCCGCGGAATTCTTCTATGAGAGCCCCGACGTGGCGGTCGGCGTGGTCGTCCCGCAAGGTCAGCTGATCCCGACATCGGAAGAAAGCTACAACCACACCGCTCGCGAATGCCGCGTCGGACCGGACAACAAGCTCTATATTCAACTTGGCCAGCCCTACAACGTGCCGCCCAAGGAGAAAATGGACATGTACCGGAAACTGGGCATCGGCGGCATCATCCGCATGAACCAGGACGGCACGAATCGCGAAACCTACGCGGTCGGCATGCGCAATCCCGTCGGAATGGACTTCAACCCGAAGGACAAGACGCTCTGGAGCAACGACAATCAGGTCGACGGCATGGGCGACGACATCCCCGCTGGCGAGATGAACCGCATCGACAAGATCGGCGAGAACTTCGGTTTCCCGTGGTATGGCGGCGGGCACACGCGCACGAACGAGTATAAGAACGACACCCCGCCGGCCGACGTCATCTTCCCCGAGGTCGAGCAGGTCGCGCATGCGGCCGACCTCGGCCTGTCCTTCTATACCGGCGACATGTTCCCGGCGAAGTATAAGGGCGCGATCTTCTCCACCCAGCACGGTTCTTGGAACCGCACCGTGCCGGTCGGCGCTCGCGTCATGGTGACCTTCCTCAAGGAGGATGGCCATGTCGCGGGACCCTCCATCCCGTTCGCCGAGGGCTGGAACGAGAACGGCCATTATCTGGGCCGCCCGGTCGACGTGCAGCAATATTGGGACGGTTCGCTCCTGGTCTCCGACGACCTCGTCGGCGCCGTCTATCGCATTTGGTACGACGGCAAATAAAAGCGGCATGACGCTGCGTGACGGCTCCGGCGACAGCCGGGGCCGTTCTCTTTGATTTCGCGCACATGGATATGGCTGCAATGAAGTTGACGCGATTCCCGGCGAGAAGCGCCGGGATGTTCATGACGCCGTTGGTCTTCCTGCTCGCGTGTCATGGCGGCGCCTACGCCCAGGGCGACATGAAGGCGGGGCGCGAGACCGCTCGCAAATGCGAGACCTGCCACGGGCTCGACGGGTTGTCGAAGATCGCCGAGGCGCCCAACCTTGCCGGGCAAACCGAGCCGTACTTGATCGAGCAATTGAACGCGTTCAAATCCGGGGAACGCAAGAACGACATGATGTCGGTGGTCGCGCCGACGCTCTCGCCCAAAGACATCGAGGATCTGGCCGCCTATTACTCAGCGATCGAGATCGCGGTGAAAAAACTCCCGGGGCAATGACGCCCACGCCTCGCCAAACTCAATATTATCATATTAACTGTCAATTCGTCCGCGCGAGCATAGCGAATAATAGCCGTGTCGACTTGAAGAATTGGGAGGCGCCTATGATAAATAGAGAACGTTGGCACCCTCACAATCTCAATCGGTTGAGGTCTGGCTCGGAATCGATATCCCTCGCAGGCGCAGAGCAGCCCAAGAAGCCGAGCCACGCAAGCGCCCGCTGCAAGAGAACGACCGAAAAGGCCGACGGCGTCCAGTCGCTCAGACGCGCTCTGGCGATCATGCGCGTGATCGCCGACGCCAGCGACGGCGTGACCTTGACCGAGATCGCGCGCGCCACCGGCCTCGCTTCGTCGACGGTCCATCGCCTGCTGACGACGCTTCAGCAGGACCGCTTCGTCCAATTCAAGAACGACGGCGCGCGCTGGACGGTCGGCGTCGAGGCCTTCACGGTCGGAAGCGCTTTTCTGGGCGTTCGCGATATCGCGAGAGCCGCGCGGCCGCTGCTGCGCCGCCTCATGGAACAGAGCGGAGAGACCGCAAACCTGGCGATCCTCAGCGACGATATGGCTGTCTATACGGAGCAGGTGGAGTGC
>DASPQS010000215.1:0-3466 GCA_035624865.1 Binataceae bacterium (SeqCode)
CAAATCCGCCGGGGACAGCGGTCCGGCGCCGGAATTCCGGCTACCGAAAATGGCGCCGGTCGAAGAGACGCTCGCCGATTACTCGGCCACGGGCATCACTATCGGCCCGCACCTGATGGCGCATCTGCGCGCGCGGCTCAAGGCGCAGGGCGTGCTCAGCGCGGCGGAACTGGCATTAGCGCCCGATGCGTCGTGGACCAAAGCGGCGGGCGTGGTGATCGTGCGCCAGCGTCCGGGAACAGCCAGGGGATTTCTCTTTCTCACGCTCGAAGATGAAACCGGAATAGCCAATGCGATAGTCACTCCTGACATTTTCCAGGCAAACCGCACGCTGCTCCATCGCGCACAGATTCTCGTGGTCGAAGGGCGCTTGCAGAAGCAGGACGGGGTAATCCACGTGCGCGCCCGCCGTTTCATGGAACTCAAACTCCCGGGCCCCGTCCCGCCCTCGCACGATTTCCACTGATTCACGCGCGGTTTGCTCAAGCCACCGTCTGCTGCCACTATCGTCATCACGGAGCAGCTGCAATGAATCTCGAAGCTCGAAAGGTCAAAGCCGAAACCTTCCGGCGGATGCATCTGCAAAAGCCGATTCTCGTTTTGCCCAACGCGTGGGACGGCGCCAGCGCGCGCATCTTCGAGGATGCCGGCTTCAGAGCGATCGCGACCACCAGCGCGGGCGTGTCCTATACCGCCGGCTATGCCGACGGCCAGATGATTCCGCGCGACGACATGGTCACGATCGTCAGATGGATCGCGCACAGTGTCAACGTTCCTGTCACCGCCGATATGGAATCGGGCTTCGGGCGCGGCGCGAATGATGTTGCCGAAACCGTCCGGATAGTGATCGAAGCCGGTGCGGTTGGAGTCAATCTGGAAGATACGATCCACGGCGGCGCCCATCGCCAACTCTACGAGTTGTCCGAGGCGGTGGAGCGTATTCGCGCCGCGCGTGCGGCCGCGAACCAGGCCGGCGTCCCGATCGTGATCAACGCGCGCACGGACGTCCTTCTGCTTGGCATCGGCGAGAAGTCGACGCGCTTCGAGCACGCCGTAAGGCGCTTGAACGCATATCGCGAGGCGGGTGCCGACTGCCTCTACCCCATCGGATTCCTCGACGCCGACACGATCGGACGCCTCGCCAAGGCGGTTAACGGCCCGATAAATATAATCGGAATGCCCGGCATACCGACCGTCGCGGAACTGGAGCGGCTGGGAGTCTCGCGCGTCAGCACCGCTTCGGGTCCGGCGCGCGTGGCGATGACGGCCACGAAGAAGCTCGCAGCCGAATTGGCGCGCAGCGGTTCGTTCGAGATTTTCGGCGGCGACACGATGGGCCATCCGGAGGCGAACGCGATGATGGCGAAGCGCGGCGGCTGAGCCCGCGCCCAAAGCAAACGCAGACGATGGCGTCCACCACGTTCGAGGTCGAACTCGAAGGCCCGCTGGATCTCGCCTCATCGCTCGAGATTTTCCGGCGTTCGGGCGACGACATGATCGATCGCTTCGACGGCGCCTGCGCCGTGCGCACCACGCCGAAGAGCGGCCGCGCGGTCCCTTACGCCGGTCGCATCTCGGGCAATATCGATCATCCCCGCCTGAGCGTGACAATCGCGAGCGCCCGCGATCGCGAGACGGTCGAGCGGGCGGTGCGCGCGGCCTTTCTCCCTCTCACTTGCGAATTCGAGCAACTGTGCGGCCGCGACGCGGCGATCGGGCGGCTCGCAAGGTTGCATCGAGGATTCCGCCCCGTGATGCAGTCGGATCTTTTTGCGGCACTCGTCCGCTGCGTCAGCGCGCAGCAGGTGAATCTGAAGTGGGCCTCGACCGTGCGCGGGCGCCTGGCCGAAAGTTTCGGCCGGCTGCATCGCGTCGGTGGCCATATCGTCTACAGTCTCGATGCCGATCGAATCGCCGCGCTCGACGCCGCCGATATCCGCGCGCTGCAGTTCACCAATCGCAAGTCCGAATACATAATCAACGTGGCGCGCGCGATCGCGAACGGCGAATTGAGCATCGAGCTTTTCACCACACTCAGTGACGACGACGTAATTGCACGGATCACCGCGGTGCGCGGTCTCGGCCAGTGGAGTGCGGAATGGATCCTGGCGCGAACGCTCGGACGGCCGCGAGTATCCGCGTTGGACCTCGGGGTGCGCAAGGCGGTGGGCAAGCTCTACTTCGGCGGGCACATGCCTACACCGGAAGAGGTGCGTGAAGCGACCGCGCACTGGGGCGGCGCGTCGGCGATGGCGCAAGGATTGGCATTGCACGCGCAGCACGAGCATACGCTCGAACCGGCACCGCCAAAGAGAATCGTCGCGTCAGCGAACGAACGCACCCGCCCCGTTCGTCGAGAGAGGCGGGTGCGGGAAAGCCAGGCTACTCGTTCGCCTTGACGAAGTTCGGTTTCCGCTTCTCGACAAAGGCCTTGACCGCCTCATCATGGTCCTTGGTCTTGAAGGTCATCATCTCGTAGGCGAGACCGGTGTCCATGATCAGATTGGCCTGCTCCTTGAGCCACTTGTTGACCGCGAGCTTGCTCCAGCGAATCGCCCAGGTCGGACCGTCAGCCAGTTCCTGCGCGAGTTCGCGCGCCTTGCCCATCACCTGATCGGGCGCCACTGCGTAATTGACCATCCCGATGCGGCCGGCTTCGGCGCCGTTGATAAAATTCCCGCGCATCAGGAATTCCTTCGCGCGATGCGGACCGATCAGCAGCGGCCAGATCACCGCGCCACCGTCGCCGGCGACGACACCGACTTTAACGTGCGTGTCGGCGAAGCGCGCCTTTTCGGAGACCACCGTGATGTCGCACAGCAACGCGATGGTCGCGCCGAGTCCGACGGCGTCGCCGTTGATCGCGCCGATGATCGGCTGCTCGACGTCGAGCATGTTCTCGACCAGGCGGCGGCCGTTGGCGGCGGCGATAGGTCCGCGGCCTCTGCCCTTCCCTCTTTTGCCTGACGGCTGGACGAGAGCGCCCGCGGCCATGCCCTTGACGTCGCCGCCTGCGCAAAAGGCGCGGCCCGCGCCGGTCAGAACAATTGCGTTGACGTCCTGGTCCGCGCCGAGATCGATCCAGACCTGTTCCAGTTCGTGATGCAGAGGAGCGTTGACAGCGTTGAGCGAATCGGGCCGGTTGATCGTAACGGTCGCGATACGGTCCGCTACTTCGATCTTGAGAAATTCGTAATCGCTGTAATCGATGGACATGGCGAATAAAACCTCCTGTTGTAAAGGAACCTATACAACGGCGGCGTCCGCGATGGCTAACCCTGCGCGATCGGAATGCGCTATGTTGGTGGACGGACTCGAGGCGCTGGTGTTGCTGGAGTCGCGGTAGTGAAATATTTCACCCTGCACACAAATCTTGAATCGAGTAATGATGGTCGGAGGTGTAAGAGCTAAATGGCAGCGGGAATCACCCGGCTGGTAGGGAAAGCCGCGCTGGTGACGGGCGCGG
>DASPQS010000216.1:0-6960 GCA_035624865.1 Binataceae bacterium (SeqCode)
CCGTAATCGCCGAAAACGTGGCGGCGGCACGGAACCTCGCAGTCGATCGCGCGCGGGAACTGATCGGAATGGGCTTCCTCGGCGTGCGTGCCGCGTGCGCCGCCGGACTGGTGGATCGCGCCGGTTACGTCGAGGACCTACGCGCGGAATTCGAACCCGAGGACAAAGAGAGCAGGCTGGTAGGACTCGGCCGCTACCTGCGACATCTTGCTTACTCGCGCGCGACCGGCCGGCGCCCGCGGCTGGCGCTGGTCCATGGGCTGGGTCCGGTGGTGGCGGGAGAACCGCCGGCCGCCGGCGAGTTTCTCGGCGCCGAGCGCGTGGCGGAGGAAATCCGGCGCGCCGCGCGGGACGAGCGCGTGCGGGCGATCGTCTTCCGCATCAATTCTCCCGGCGGCTCGGCGGTCGGCTCGGACCTGGTGTGGCGCGCGGTGTGCGAGGCGCGCCGGCGCGGCAAGCCAGTGGTCGCCTCGATGGGCGACGTGGCCGGATCGGGTGGTTATTACGTGGCGATGGCGGCTGACGCGATCGTGGCCGAGCCGGCAACGATTACCGGTTCGATCGGGGTAGTCTACGTCAAGTTCAGTCTGCCCGGTCTGCTGCACCAGCTTGGCATCGCTATCGATGTCGCCAAATCCGACGACAGCGGCGACGCTCTCTCGTTTGCGCGTCCAATGAGCGAGGCGGAACTGGCGCAACTCAACCAGGTGATGAGCGAGCTTTACGCCAACTTCACCGCGAAGGTGGCCGAGGGACGCAAGCTCGAGGCAGACGTGGCCGAGGCGGCCGCACGTGGCCGGGTATGGAGCGGCGTCGCGGCAAAGGCGCACGGATTGGTCGACGAGTTGGGCGGGTTGAGCCGCGCCGTGGAAATCGCCTGTGCGAAGGCCGGGCTCGGTCCTGATCAGCCGCATGACCTCGTCCCCTACCCCGCGCCCAGTGTTCTCTCCGCCCTCACCCTGACCCTGTCGCGCACTGAAACGCCGACGTTGCTTGGGTTGGGAGCGCGTGCGATCGGGCTGCCCGAGCGCTGGGCTCCCGCGCTGCTGCGGTTGATGTCGCCCGGCGCCGCGATGTTGCTCTGCCCCTGGATCGGATGACCGGGCGGGTTGGTCCGCGACGGCGTGTGGCGCTACTGCTGTAGTTCCTCGCGAATCGAGTACATCTTCTGGCGCGCCTCGGAGATATAGGCGTCGAGATTGCGCCGATGGTTGGCGAAAATCCCGGTGGGCGAGCCGTTGAGCACGACTAGCGGCTTCATCACCGCGGCCTTGCCCAACGGGTCGATCGCTTCGTCGATCAGTTGCGCCAGTACCGGCTTGGTCTTCTGCGTCTGGCTGTACTCACGCTTGACTGCGATCAACATGTGATAAATCACATGGGCGTAACCCTGAGCGTGATAGAAATAATCGTCGTCGTTCCACGGATAGACCGGGCTGCCGTCGGGCTTTTGCGACATATAAAGCATCGCGTGGGCATCGCCGAGAAGGTCGCTCCATGCCTGGAACAATCTGATTAATTCGATATTGCGCTGATTCAATTCGCGCGAAGTCTGCGGATTTGCGTGTAATCCCTCGACATACATTCGTAGATGGCGCACGCCGTCGCTGTACTTGCTCTCCGCCGACGGCAGAATCCATTTCTCGGCGTCGTTACGAAAATCGGTATCGGCGATCACGAGATTCGGATCGTATTCGTTCGAGGAGATCTTGGTGAGATGGTCCTTGAAGACGCGCATCGTCTCGCGCACAGCCATGATGATGCCCAACTGGCGATTGGCATTGTTGTCGGCCATCACAGTCGGCCCCCAGAGGAAAAAGTCGTTGGGACGCCATCCGAAACCAGTATGCAGTTCGTGGTCCATGATCTCCGCGAGCGTCGTGGCGTAAATCTCTCCAGGCACGAAGGGCTTATCGGAAGGAAAGGCGCGCTCGACGTCATAGTCGAGCCGGTCGTGGTACTTCTGGCCGAAATGGAGCGCGAGGTTGATGACGATGAAGAGAGCGACGACTGCGCCCAGCGTAATTCCGAGGCGTTTCATGCAGATGATTGTGGCTTGCCCCAAGACGCAGGGCAAAGCGCGTGCTTTGACGGGTTAAGCCCATTAGCTGAACGAACATTAAGTAAAATTTGGAATAGTGGGGACGCGTTTCGGTTACAGGTGCCCATGCCCCGCCGCAAAATTCCTTGATGTTTCTCGGTGTTTTGACTGGCATCTTCGATGCAATCCGCCTCCTGACGGGAGGTGGACGTAAATGAAAACGAAGATTTACCCATTGATTATCGCGCTTGTAGCGTTCGCGGCGATCGGTTTGCAGGGATGTTTCGAGCCCGACAGCAATTACTGGGGACCCGGACGCCAGGTCCATGAGCAACAAGAATTTCAATACGGCCCGAAACACGAGGTATGCGACGCACGCGGCAACAACTGCATGGTATGCGACGCCGACAACGACTATTGCCGCCGCCTGCCCAACGCGTACGGACCTTACTCACGGCTCGATCGCAACGAGTTTGCCGTCCGCTAAACCGCTGTCGGGACGCGGCCTTACAATCAAGGGGCGAGCTCGCGGGGCCCGCCCCCAATTAAGTTGTCTTTATTGATGGTGAGAGAGTCTAAGTCTCTGCGACTCCGCGCCGGTTGGTAAGGCCGCGGTTTTAGAATCGCTGCTTTTTTTCCTTGACAAAAAGCGAAAAAAAGACGAAAACGAGACCATGGCGGCGGTGTTGCAAATCCATCGGTGTGAACCCGCCCCGGCTCTCTGGGAAGGCCGCGAGCACGCCGCAAAAATCCTCGAACTGCCTGAATTTGCAGGAGTTTTTCGTGGTCGCGAGCTGACTCGCAAGGATCGTCGATTGCGTTCGGGCCTGCTTCCCGTCGATGGGCTAATCGGCGGTGGAATCGTCAGGGGAAGAATCAGCGAAATTACCGGTGTTGCGGGTTCGGGCAAGACCTCACTCGCCGCGTCCTTTGTCGCCACCGCTACCCGCCATGGCGAAGTGGCCGCATGGATAGATGCCGCCAACTACTTTGATCCGGAAAGTTTCGCCGCGGCGAATGTCGACCTGGCACGGGTCCTATGTGTGTCGTGCGGCAATTTCGGCACCAGCGAAGGGGAAACCGAAACCAACATACGGGACTGCGAGACGCGTCAGAGATTCCTCAAGTCCGCAGGCACGAGAGAACTCAAAGCCGCAGAATGGCTCCTGGCAGCGGGCGGGTTGGGCCTCGTCGTGATCGATTTCGGCGGATGGACCCGCGCGTTGCCGCAAAGCGCCGCGCTCCGGCTGGCTCGCGCTGCTGAACGGAGCGGTACGGCAGTGATCGTGCTCGCGGCGCATCGGATGTGCGGGACGTTTGCCGCCTTGAGCGTTGCGCTGCGCCGCGATCGCGCCTGCTTCAGCCGTCCGCACGCCGATGCGCCGATTCTGTTCGACGCAATGGTCATCGAGGCCCGGGTTGCACGCAACAAGCTTGGCGGTTCGGGCAGCACCGCAACCTGGAAGGCGGCGATCGATGCGACCGCTGCTGTTGTGGAAACGCATCGGGACGAACGCACCGCACGGCGGATCACCGGTGATTCCGCAGCGCTCTAGCCGCATGGTTCACCTCCGATGTATCGCGGCAGATTCAATCCCGGTGACGATACCTGCGGCCGTCTCGCGCCACCGCCACCAGCCTCCTCGGGCGGACCCGAACCGCGCGCGCACGCCGATCACCAGCATGGAATGGGCGCCTCTTTTAACGAACCACGTGTGCCCCCCAAAACTTGCCATGGATCCGGGCAACGCGAGCATGTCGACCGTCGGCATGGAATGCCGACGCGGAGAATCGCGTGCATTCTGGTGGCGGACTTCCCGCGCGCGGCAATTGTGCGGGCAAATCCCGACCTGCGCGATCAGCCGCTGGCGCTCTCCCAGACGCCGATCAATGCGGGCAAGCCGGGTGCCGCGGGACAACCGCAGCCGCATAGCCGACTGACCCATGTCTCGCCGCCTGCGCGTGCGGCCGGCTTGCGTCCCGGAATGACCGTGGCGCAGGCGCGCGCATTGATTCCTGACATCACTATCGCGCATCCGTCGCCGGCGGCCGAGCGCGCGGCGATCGACGCGCTGATCGACGTGGCCGAATCGATCTCGCCGATCGTCGAGGAAGGCGAGCCCGGATGCGTATGGCTCGACCTCACGGGGGCGGAGCGTTTCTTCCGGCACGCAACGGCGGCGCAAGACCCGGACGATACGATCGAGAGCGCGATCGCGGAGGAAATCATGCGGCGCGCGCGGCGGGTCGGTCTCGAAGCGGCAGCCGGAATTGCCGCGAGCAAGGAAACTGCATATCTGGCGGCGCGATGCGGCGGCGCTCGAGTGATTCCGTACGGAAAGGAGCGCGAATTTATCGACTGGATGCCGATCGATCTGATTGGCCTGGGCGTCAACGATCGCGGCGACGACCCCGAAACCATGCTCAAACGCCTCGGTATCCGCCGCCTGGGCGATCTGGCGCGGCTTGACGGCCGTCAGGTCGGCAGCCGGCTGGGCAGCCGCGGCGCCGAACTGGTCCGGCTCGCGCGCGGCGAAGGCTCGACGACGGTAATCATGCGCCCGCGCGCGGAAACCTTCACCGAAGCGGTCGAACTCGAATACGGCATCGAGAATCTCGAGCCGCTCGACTTCGTGATAAGCGCGATGATCGGACGATTGACGCAGCGCCTGGCGCTGCGCGGGCTGGTGGCCGGCGATTTCACGCTCTCGCTCGGGCTGGCCGACCATCGCCGCGACGATCGCCGGGTCGCAGTTGCCGCCGCGACCAATGAAGTACGCGCGCTGCTGACGCTGCTCAACCTGAGCCTGGAAGCGTCGCCGCCGCCCGCCGCGGTCGAAACGATCCGGCTCGCGGCGCAACCGCGATCGCCGCGTCCGGCGCAAGCCGACATGTTCCTGCCGCCCGCACCCGCGCCGGACCGGCTCGAGGCGGCAATCGCACGTATCGCCGCGCTATGCGGACCGGATCGGGTCGGAACTATCGCGCCCGCAAATTCGCATCGCCCCGAAGCGCTCCACATCGGCAGGTTCTCCCCGCCGCCCGCCGCACCGATGAATGGCGTAACCGCGGCGGGCGCGGCCGGAAATACCGTCGCGCGGATGGTGATGCGGACGATTCGGCCGGCCGAAGAGCTCGAAGTCATGTGTGCGCGGGAGACGCCCGAATTCGTGCGCGGCAAAAACGTCTGCGCGCGGGTGGTCTCGGCCGCCGGGCCGTGGCGGCGCCAGGGCGAATGGTGGGCGGCGGACGAGGCTCCTCTCCCCAATCGCCGGGCAGCTTCGCACCAGCAGGCGCCGTCGTGGCAGGCGCATGCGCCGCAGGCGTATGCGCGCGACTATTACGAACTCGCGCTCGAAGACGGTGGCGTCTACAGAGTGTATTGTGATCTTTACTCCGGGAAATGGTTCGTCGATGGGCTTTACGATTGAGCCGATATGCTCTCGTTCGGGGAATCCGGACCGCAGTCTGCGAGCGTTGATGCTTCGGTAAATGGGGAATCATCCGGAATACGTCGAATTGCGCGCGCGCAGCGCGTTCAGCTTCCTCGAAGGCGCAAGCGCCCCGGAGGACCTGGCCGAGTGCGCAGCCGCGCTCGGTTACGACGCGCTTGCGCTCGGCGATCGCGACGGGCTTTACGGCGCGCCGCGCTTTTATCAGGCCGCGGCCGCCGCGGGGATCAAGGCAATCGTCGGTGCGGAACTCACGCTCGACGAGGCGAGCTTCGGCCTGGCCGCTTCGCCCGCCGCACCTGCGCGGCTCTATCTGCTGGTGCCCGATCGCGAACGCTATCGCAACCTCTGCCGCATGATTACCGCGTCGAAGCTGCGCGTGATCGGCACAAATGCCGACGGCTCGCCGCGATATCCGGCCAAGGGCCAGAGCTGCGTCACGCCCGAGGATCTCGAGCGATTCGGCGCCGGGATGGTCTGTCTTGCCGGCGGCGCGATGAGCCCGCTGGCGCGGATGCTGACGCGGGGCGAGAATCCGCGCGCGCTGTGCGATCGTCTCGGCTCGATTTTTGGACGCGGAAATCTTTATCTCGATCTCCAGCGTCATCTGGATCCCGACGAGGAGCGGCTTAACCGCAAGCTCGCGGCCTTGGCGGAGGCTTGCGGCGTTCCGATTGTGGCAACCAATGGCGTCTGTTTTACGCTGGGCGCGCCTGGATCTCCGCGCGGAGTGGGGGCGCCGGCGGAGATGCATTCGTGCATGCCGTCGGATTCGATAACCCTCGACGGCCGGCGCGGGTCACCGAAGATTTATGACACGCGCACCTCGGTCTGGCATGCCGGCGACATGATGGAGCGCGCGCTGCTCGACGTGATGACCTGTATCCGGCTGGGAACGACGCTGGAGGACGCGGGGCGAGCCCTATGGGTCAACCACGAACGCCATCTGAAGACACCGGCCGCGATGGCGGCGCTGTTTCGCGACCTGCCGGGCGCGGTCGCTGCGACGCGCACGATCGCGGCGCGCTGCGAATTCACCTTGCGCGATCTCGGCTACCGTTTTCCCGACTATCCGCTGCCGCCGGGCGAGACTCCCGACAGTTATCTGCGCGCGCTGACCCACGCCGGCGCGCGCGATCGCTGGGGCGCACCCGACGATCGCACCTGCCGCCAACTCGAGCACGAACTCACGATCATCGCGAAGCTCAAGCTCGCCGGCTACTTCCTGATCGTCTGGGACATCGTGCAGTTTTGCCGCGAGAACCGGATCATGGCGCAGGGCCGCGGCTCGGCGGCGAACTCCGCGGTCTGTTATGCGCTCGGGATCACTGCCGTCGACGCGGTCCGGATGGAACTGCTGTTCGAGCGCTTCCTCTCCGAGGAACGCGGCGAATGGCCCGATATCGACATCGACCTGCCCAGCGGCGACCAGCGCGAAAAGGTCATCCAGTACGTCTACCGGCGCTA
>DASPQS010000217.1:0-7962 GCA_035624865.1 Binataceae bacterium (SeqCode)
TGCAGCCACAGAACTGGAACGAAGGCGTGCGCTTCCACACCCTGATCGGCGCCACCGAGCTCACGGCTCTGTACTACAACGACAACACCAACCAGGGGACGCCCTGGAGCCTGCGATGGCATCCATACACAAACTTGTGGAACTACTCGCTCTATGAGGTCCAGGAAGGAGGTATCACGGCCGACCGTCCGTTGCCGGTTCCTGCGGCGATCGCCGAGTATTTCCCGGCAGTCGGGCGCGCCGAAATGCTCTATGCCAATCACGTGAACTACGAAAGCAACAAGGTTCAGGATCTCGAGGGGCAGCACTACTCGGATTTGGTCGAGTGGATGGGCGCGATCGACCTTGACCAGGCCTACGCGCCGTGGCTGACCAGCACCGGCAACCTGTCGGCCAACTTTGAGATCTTTGATCATATCGTGATGGACAACTGCAAGCTGTGCTTCTTCGGCAACGACCTCGGTAACGAGCACCAGCTCAAGAACGACGTCAGCATGTTGTTCAATATCGGGACGTCGTGGTGGTGGAACGACTTCGCCCCGACGTGGACGATGATCTTCAACCCGAAGGGCCGCTCATTCGCGCTGTTCCCGGCGCTGCAACTGAATCCGCCGTGGACCAAGAAGTACTTCCTGAACCTGCAGGCGATCGAGGTGCTGGGCGGCGACCGCGAAGCCGGCGTTGGCCTGTTCAAGGGCGAGAGCCTGCTGACGGCACAGTTCCAGTACAACTTCAACTTGATGTAAGCAAAGTGAGCAAAACGGCGGATGCGGCGCGCCAGAGGCGCGCCGCATACCGGGCCGCATGGGTGGGATGAATGCGAGAGCGTGAGTCTTAGTAACTCGCGCACCATTGGGCGCGAAGTGGTTTGGGTCAGGAGTCTGAAGTTGAAGAATCGAATGTTTGGACTTGCCCAGGCCGCGGTCGCCGAGAACGAACCGCACCGCCGCAGGACGTGCTCGAGCAGCAGGTCCTGCGCGAAGGTCGCGTACATGCAGGCTCTGCGAGGCCTTTCTGAGGTGCAACCTCCTCCTCAGCGGACGGGGTCAGAGGTCACACGCCGACGCGCCGCGGACCTGGGCATTCGGGGGCACTGGGAGATAGAGCGCACGAGCGCTCAAGGTTTGCCCAGGCCGCGGTTGCCGAAGCCGCGCCGCAACCCCGTAGGACTTCCCCAATTTGTGCGTCCTACGAGAGCTTCGTACCTTGGAACGAGGCCCTTTCGGGTGGAACGGACTTCCTCCGCCAGCGGACGGTCAGGGCTTAAGCCACCCGCCGGCACCGCGGCCATGGGCAAAAGCATACAGACGCGTACACGGGTTTCGGTTGCAAAGCCCAACGTAAGCGTGGCCGTACACGGTTAGTTTTCCGGCGCCGAGACTTTGACGGCCGGCTCTCGAAGCCAACCCTACCGGAATCGAACCCATCGTCTACGCCGCCCGCACGCCGGGAGAATACAAAGTCGGGCGGCCGGGTTCAAGAAACCGCCAACTCATCAGTTCACAGCCCACCGCGAACCAGTCGACCGCTTGATTCGAGAAAAGTCCGGCCGCGCGGGGAGAGTTCGATCAGCGTTTCCTCGCCGGGGACGCGGCGCCGGGTGATGAATCCATGGTCGAGAGCGTCCTCCCATACGGTGAATCGGGGGCAGGACGTTCGCCAGACTTCCATTACCTCGGGGTAAGGGCGCGGCCGGGCCGCCAGCCATTCGAGCAAATCGAGAATCAGGGTCTGGTTCATTGGCCGATTGAGAATCAGCTATCGATTCGCCGCTGTCAAACCTGCCGCCGCCACCGTCAACACGTTACCTCATCAAGCGAGCGCGTAGCCCGAGCGCGGTAAGCGCAAGGCAGGAATCGAGGCGAAGCAAAGGCGGCAAACCTCGACCGATAATCCTCTATAACATCTTTAATCATTTCAAACAATTTCATATCACTAGAAAAAGTATAGATTGATGTAATTTCGTCTGTTAGTTTTTGGAAACAAGAAGCTCCGTGAGTGCATAAAAGCAACCGTTTGGAAGGCAGCGTTTTCCCCAAGGGGAGAGAAAGAGAGCTATGAGCCTCCAGAAGAAACTCGGAAACAGGCGAAGCCGGCGCGGACAGATCCTTCTGATGTTCGCAATAGCCCTGCCCGTTGTTCTCCTGTTCACCGGACTCGCGATCGATATGGGCTCCGCCTATATCACGAAGACGACGCTGTCCAAGGCGGTTGACGCCGCGGCGCTGGCGGCGATGCGCAATTACAGTCAGGGGCAGACGCAGGCGCAGGCGATCGCGCAGAGCGCCTTCAACGTCAACTACCAATCGGCCTTCGGAATCAGCACGGCAAGTCCGCCCGTGCTCAACGTCGCTTTTACGACGGACGCGAGCAACAACAAGGTGGTTAACGTTTCGGCGACGGCGACGATCAACACGTTCTTTTTGCGGACGCTGGCGGGTTACCAGACGCTGACGATCAGCACCTCGGCGCAGGCGACGCGGCCCAAGCTGATAATGTCGCTGGTGCTGGACCGGTCGGGATCGATGAATCGCAATGGCGGTGCGACGGCGCTGCCGCCGGCGGTCAACGCGTTCCTGACGAACTTCGACGACGCCACCGACGAGGTCGCGATGGTGAGTTTTTCGACGCGCGCGCGGGTGGACGTGCCGATTGAGACGAACTTCACGAGCCCGATCGACACAGCTGTGAACGCGATGGCTTTCGGCGGCGGGACCTACTCGCAATCGGGAATGAGCAGCGGGCAGGCGCAGATCGACAGCGTGCCGGTGTCGGTGGGAGAGGCCGTGGTCAAGGTGGCGATATTCTTTACCGACGGCTGGGCAAATATGATCCAGGACAATTTGAACTGCCCGCCGACGACGAACCTGGAATTTGGCGGGTGTGCGCCGCCCGAGGCAGCGGTAGGCTGGTGTTCGGGGATTGCGTTCGTCAATCCGACGACGGGCAGCTCGACATCCTGCGGGGCGTCGCAATTTCCGTCGCAGTCGGCGGGCGGGAATGTGGCGCTTACGGAGAGCAATATCGCGACCGATGCGATGTACCGAACGGTGCTGGTGGCGCAGGCGATGCAGGCCGAGGGCATAGTGATCTATTCGATCGGCCTGGGCGACAAGATCAGCCAGACCTTCCTGCAACAGGTGGCCAACGATCCGGCGAGTCCCACCTTCAACGGCAATCTGCCGATAGGAGAGGCAGTATTCGCGCCGACGGCGTCGCAGCTTGATGCAGTGTTCCAGACGATCGCGGCGCAGATTTCGTTGCGCCTGTCGCAGTAAGGGGAGGCGGCGTCATTTGCGCAGCTTGCGCAACTGGCGCTGCGAGAGCATCCAGAGCAATTCGGCGCCGCCGCGTTCGAAGCGATCGGACAATTCGAGCGCGACGCATCCGCCCTTCTTGAAGCGCAGATGGACGAGTTCGCTCGAGCCGCAAAGCAGCATCGAGACGAGCCCGCTTAACTGCGGCTCGTGCCCGACGATCATCACGTTGCGATAGCGGGCGAAGGGCACGAGCGCGGCGATTGCTTCGGCGGGGGCGACGCCGGTGGAGAGGGCGGGCAGCACCTGGGGCGGCGGATCGTTGGCGTAGGCGGCGGCGACGACTTCGGCGGTTTCGGCCGCGCGGGCGAGCGGGCTGGTAAGAATGGCGTCGAACTTGAGGCCCATCGCGCGCAATCCGGCGGCGGCGGCGCGCATGCGCTCGCGGCCGCGCGGAGTCAGACGGCGCGCTTCGTCGCCGCCCTGATCGGTGCGGTCTTCGGCCTGGGCATGGCGCAGGACGTAGAGGATCATGCGGCACTCACAGCGGGCGGCTGGTCCTGCGGGCGCGAGTTGCGCGCGACCTCGGCCAGCGCCGCGCCGATAATGCCGTCGCGCTCGAGCTTTTTCCAGCGCTTGAGGCTGCGTGCGGCGAGCTTGTTCTGGCGCCGATGGATCGAATGGACCAGCGCGCCGGCGGCGAGCAGGGTGGCGGGCGGCGCGCTGGAATTGCCCGCAAAGTTGCGCAGCCATGCGATGGCCACGACCGCGTCGTTGTGAAGTCCGAGCAGATCCTGCATGGCGGTCAGGCGTTGAACGGCCTTGCGGACGCGCTTGCCGCCGAGCTCGCCGGTCATCTCGAGGGCGTAGCGCAGGCGCTTGGTGCGGATGCGCAGGCGATGAAGCGCTTCGGGCGGGCATCCGGGGTCAAGTTTCGAACCGGCGCGGATCACGCTGCGGGCGAGCGGCCGCAGCATCGCGGGCGCCATCTCGCGCACAGCAACCGCAGGCGGGAGCTTGCGCATCGGCGCGGTAGCGATGCGATCGAGGAGGAGACGGTAGCGCTTCGAGGCGAACATCGCGGCGACCTTGCCGTGCTCTTCGCGGCGAATCGCCGAGAGGTTTTCGAAAATCGGTCCGAGGGCCTCCTGGGAGGAGGGATCGAGCCGGGCCGCACGGTCGCGAATCAACTGTTCGGTCACGTCGCATTCGCGGGTAGCGCCGGCGGTGGCACCGAGCCAGGGCAATTCGCGGCGAAAGACGTTCAGGCGCGAGCCGTGGAGGACGGCGGCGAAAAGCTCGACCGCGGCGCGCAGGCGGCGGTTGGCGACGCGGAACTGATGGATCGCCTCGACCTCGCCGGCGGCCGCCGCAGGCTCATAAAAGCGCAGCGCCTCCAGTCCGGTTTTGAGCGCGTTGCGGGCGGCTGGTCCGACCGGTTCGGCGGCAGACAGGGCGATTCGCGGCGGCCGCACCACCGGCTCGAGCGCTGCATCGGCGGGTACGCCGGAGTCGAGCACGGCTTAATCCCTGGAAGTGGAAGGAGCGGCGGAGTCGGGCGATTCGAGATGCATGCGGCCGTGGTCATGCTTGCGCAGGTAGTCGGAGATATGTTCGCGCAAGGCGGTTTGCACGGCGTCGATCGACTGGCGGGCATCGATCGAGGCAAAGCCGAACTCTTCGGCGAGGCGGCGGTATTCGTCGAGCAAACGGCGCTGGTAGCGCATGAAGGAGTCGAACAGATCGGTACCGAGCGCGAGGTGCATCCCGGATTCCCAGTAGTTCATCCCCTTGCCCTGGACCACGCGCGGGACCAGCGCGTCGACGTCGATATCGAGGTAGAGGACGAGGTCGGGCACGAGCGCCATCCCGAACAGGTCGCGGGTCCAGGCGGGATCGGCGCCCATCACGGAGTTACGGGCGAAGGCGGTGTACATGTAGCGGTCGGCGACCACGATGAAGCCGGCCTGGAGCGCGGGGAGAATCTCGTGCTCGAGGCGGTCGGCAAAGTCCGCAGCGTAGAGCAGGCTGAAAGTGGTGACGGTCAATTCATGGCCGGCCTTCGCCTCTTCGATGGTCTCGTGCAACAGGGGCGAGCGGGTCCATCCGGTGCTGCTCACCGCGTAGCCTTCAAGTTCGAGCCAGGGGCGCAACAATTCGATTTGGGCCGAGCGGCCAACGCCGTCAGTACCTTCGATGGCGATCAGATGGCCGGGGAGGCGCTTTTGCGCCACGTAGGGCATCCCGTGGCCGTACCAGGTCTTACCGCGTTTGGATCTATGCGCCATGATTTCTCCGGGAGCGGTCGCGATCGTAAGCGCGCAAAACGTCCTGCACCATCCGCCGCACGAGCTTCTGCTGGGCCGGAATTTCGGCAGCGGCGTCGATGGTGCGCAGGCCGAACTCGCGCGCGAGCTGATCGTAGGTCTCGAGCACGCGGCTCTGAAACAGGCGGAAACTGTCGACCGGATCGACCGACTGCGTCACGTCCATCCCGGCTTCGTGATACTTGAGCTTGGCGCGGCCGGCCAGCAATCTTTCGAGCGAGATCTCGATGGGCACGCGGAAGTAGAGCGTAAGGTCGGGGCGCAGGGCGAAGCTGTAGACCGCGCGCACCCAGTCGGGATGGACGCCGCGGGCGGCGTCGCGGGCGAAAGCGGTATAGACGTAACGGTCGGCGAGAACGATCATCCCGGCCTTGAGGGGCGGCAGGATCTGATAAGTCAAACGGTCGGCAAAATCTACCGCGTGAAGCAGGCTGAAGGTGGTGGGCGTGAGCAGGTTCTTCTTCTTGCCGCGGCTCATCGAGTGGCGCACCAGGCGCGACGAGTTCCATTCGGTGAAATGGACAGGGTAGCCGCGCGTGCGCAACCATCGTTCGAGCAGCAGCAACTGGGTTGATTTGCCCGAACCGTCGATGCCTTCGACGGCGATGAGGCGCCCGGGATAGGGATGGGGCGCGTAGAGCAGGCTGCGCGTTGAGGCGGAGAGCCGCAGAGCCTGCCCGGGGTCGCGGCCATTGAGGGGCAACGGCTGCGGGACGCCATCGGGGAGCGGTGGTTCTATTGTCGCAAGATCACCCGCCGGTCCAGCAATTTCGCCAGCAGGTCCGTCCTTCTCTCGCATGTCCATAGTTCGAGGTCCGCCTTCTCCCGAGCGGACCCAACTTCGATTTCGAGGCGGCCGGGAGAGTAAGTCACGTCAATTTTCTTAACCACGCCAAAATGGCTGCGATCAAGCGCGTCGGCAACGCGCAGAATGGCAGCCATTGCGCGGACGAGCCGCCGCCGGGATGCGCTCAGGTTGCGCAATTCCGGCGACTCGAGCTGCGCAGCCTGTTTACGATGCCCGCGCGCTGCCAGCGCGATCATCTCGATTTCCAGGGGATCGAAGCCGAGCAGCTCGGCGTTTTTGATCAGGTAGTAGGAATGACGGTTGTGACGGTCGTGGTCAATGGCATGACCGATATCGTGAAGCAAGGCGGCATATTCGAGCAACTCTCTGCCACTTTCGGGTAATCCGAGTACAAGTGCGGTCGCATCGAAGAGCTCGAGCGCAAGATTGGCGACCTGCCGGCCGTGCTCGTTGGAGCCGGAAAAGCGCGCAGCCAGGGCGTTGACCGAGCGGCGGCGCGCCTCCTCGGAGCCGCGGGCGATGGCGGCCCGCGCCAGCCCGAGCAGCAATCCCTCGCGAATCGCCCAGGTACAGGCGACCAGTTCGGGCGCGCCGGAGCGGCGCAGGACGAAATCGGCGAGGAGACCGGCGGCCGCCATCAGGTCGGCGCGCTTGGCGTCGATTCCGGGCAGGTCCGATCTCATCGCGGCGTTGGCCTCGAGCAGTTGCCGGCAGATATGGGCAACCTCGGCCGCCGAAGCGCTTGCGCCGTGCAGACGGCCAAGCTCCTGGCCGCGCGCGGCTCGCGCCATCGCGACGATCGTGTTGATCGTGCCCGAGGTACCGATCACGCGGGTCACTTTGGCGCGGCGCGCCGCCTGCATCAGCTCGCCGATCTGGCTGTCCAGATGTTTCTCGAGGTGCCGGCGCTGGGCTGCGCTCGGCGGATCGTCGGTAAGGAACAACTCGGTGAGCCGGGCCGCGCCAAGTTTCACACTGCGCATCCACAAAGGGCGGGCGTCTTTGACCAGCACCAGCTCGACGCTGCCGCCGCCGACATCGAGCAGAAGGTGGGGGCCGCCCTCGAGTCCGACGGCATGGCGCGCGGCAAGGAAGATCAGCTTCGCCTCCTCGGCCCCGGAGATAACCTCGACCGCGATCCCGGTCTCGCGGCGGATGCGGCGGATGAATTCGGCGCGGTTGTGAGCCTCGCGGACGGCGCTGGTAGCCACCGCGCGCATCCGGCCCACCCGCCGCATGTCGGCGAGCCGGCGGAAATGCGCGAGCGCGCGCACCGTCATCTCCATCGCCTCCTCGGTGAGGCGTCCGGTGGTAAAGGAACGCCGGCCCAGGCGCACCATCTCCTTGACGCGGTCGACCACCTCGAGGTGCCCCTCAGAGGTGACATCGGCGATGATCATGTGGACGGAGTTTGAACCGACGTCGATCGCGGCGAGCCGCATGTCATCAAGCGTAACCGGCGCGGTACTGGTTGTCACTAGAGCGGAGATATCCCGAGACCTCGCGACGTGATGTTCAACCTATCAGTTAGGACAGAATTAATTCTATATAACGAAACTGTGAACAGCGG
>DASPQS010000218.1:0-5741 GCA_035624865.1 Binataceae bacterium (SeqCode)
GCAACGCTCCAACTCGTCGATAAAGCCGCCGACCGATCGCTTGCGCAGCTTCTCGTCGGGCGCCCCGAGATTGAGCAGGTACGAGTCGTGCGCCACTACCATCCGGATCCCCGAGTCGGCCTGCGCCTTTTTCAACGCCTCGACCTCCTCCTTCGCATAGGGCTTGGCGGCCCATTGGCGCGAGGACTTGGTGAAAATCTGGATACACTCGCATCCGGTGTCGCGCCCGCGGACAATCGCCTCGCTGACGCCGCCCGCGATCGACATATGGGCCCCGATAAGGGGGCGCTTCGCATGAGATGCTTTACCTGTAACCGCCGTTGTCATGGATAAAATTGTCGGTCGCGCGCAACGGAATGCATTCTTATACGAATACACAGCCAAAGCGAGAAGCCCGCGCCGATTGGGGGCTGCGCAAGCACGTTTGGGCGAACGCGAGAGCATACTTGCGACAGACCCAGCCCCGCCGGTATTCCTTGCGTGTGCTGCGAATATCGCGCCGGTCCGTCCTCCTTTGCCTGCCATTGCTCGTGGGATGCTCTTCGAGTACCCCGCAACCGCGGATCTCGATGCTGCCCGCAAGCCAGGTCTTCGTATCACGCGTGATCCCCGAAGACGTTACGCCAAAGGAGAGCGGCTGCACGCCCCAGACCCTCGACAAGCCGCCCGTCCACGGCTTCCGCGCTCTGGGCACTCTAAAGCTTGCGGGTACCGTGCCGTCTCAGGAGGATCTCACAGCCTTGGTGAATGAGAAGGCATGCCAGATGGGTGCCGATGCGATCTATTTCCGCCAACTCCAGCAGACCGGCTCGCACGGCAAAATCGACTACGCGGTAGTGGCCGACACCTTTGCGGCGGCCGCCGCCAGCGGCGCCGCGTCCCCTCAGCCGGCCGCGGATTCGACGAGCGCCCCAAGCCGGCCGAAGGCGATCCCGCCCAGCGGCGTTACGACCCTGCCGATGCAATCCGAAGAGAACGGTTCGCCGCAACCGTCGCTGGCCGCGCCGGTTATCCCGATGCAGACCGGGGCCGACGATGAATCGGCGCAGCAGGCCTCGCCGGACGAGACCCCCGCGTTGTCACCCAACGAAGTCCTGATGCGCCCGGTCGAGCCCGAAAGCGAGGAGCCTGGCGCCGCGCAGGAGGTTCCGCCGATTAAGGGGAATCGGCCGATCAAAGAGACCACGATTCCGGCTACCAAGGCCGCGCCGCTCCGTCGCCTCGACCGGTTGCCCGCGGCTCCGACTGCGCAGGCCTCGGCAGCGGCCGAAGCTTCGCCACAACCGTCGGTTGCGGCCGAGTCATCGCCCGCCGCGACCCCGTCGCCCACTGCGACTCCCGAACCGTCGGCCACGGAAACCCCCTCGCCCACGCCAACTGAATCGACGACGTCAACTCCGTCACCGACCCCCTCACCGACGCCGTCTCCATCGGCGACGCCGACTTCCTCGGCGATGCCCACTCCATCGGAGACGCTGTCTCCGGTCCCGAACTTGATACCGGAGGTTTTGCCTTCGGTCGCGCCCGAAATCTCAGCGGAACCGTCGCCATCAGCCTTACGGCAGACTGCCGCCCAAGGCGCATCATCCCCGACGCCCGAGCCGTCCGCGATGCCATCGCCCCTACCCTCGAGTCCTGCGCCCGCCGCCGAGCCTTCGGCAATCGAGACGCTCAAGCCGACGCCGGCTCCGGAGCCACCGGCCAGCTCGGTTGAATCGGCCGCCCCCGCTCGGTCGCCTATTGAGACCCCGTTGCCCGTCGAAGCTCCCGCTCCGGTAGCGTCGCCGTCGAGCACGCCCGAACCCTCCCCAACGACGGAACCATCAATACCGAGCGCTACGCCCGCCACTCCGATCGCGACACCGCCCGCGCCCGAGCCTTCCGCCACCGACGAAGCATCGCCCGCACCGCCGCCGGAAACGCCGTCCCCGAGCGAAGAAGCGACGCCAGCCGAGACACCTTCACCGACCCCTTCGCCCGTTGCGACCCCCGCGCCTGCCGCCTCGGTCTCGTCGAGTCCGGCCGCGAAGGCCGCAGAAGGCGGGGACATTTCGATGCCGCTGCCGCCCTTCGCCATCGTTCCCGCGCCGAGCGAAGCCGCACCGAAACGCTCGGCCGCCAAGGCCGCCGCGACTGCCATCCCTTCACCCGCGCCCGGCGGCACTCCCTCGCCGTAGGCATCGATGATGCCGCCGCGCCGCGTCTATCCGTCGTGGTTGCCTCCGAACCCTCGTGAGCGCGGCGAACTGCTCAAAATGCGACGGCTCCAGGTCACCGCGCTCGGATGGATGATCGGCTTTCTGCCCGCCGGATGGGTCCTGATCCTGATCACCCGATCGACCGACTTCGTGGTTCCCTTGACGGTCCTGTGGCTCGCCATTGGTTTGTTCATCGCACAACGTGTGACCGCCATCCGATGTCCGCGATGCGGCGAGCGGTTCTGCGAAAAAGCCGAACTGCCTTACTGGTACGGGCTCTTCAACCGCCGCTGCGAAAGCTGCGGCTTAAGCCTCGTCAGGGACCACATTTCCAATGAGTAACAGCCGGGTTCCTCGACGCGACACCGGCTGTCGCGTTGCCCCGTCAAAACGCGCATGATAAGCCCAAAACGCGGTGGCGGCGAAGCAAGTTATAGGTTCGGTTGGCCTGGTTGTCAGACAGGATCGTCCCGCCCGTGCGCTTGCCCTGGCCGCTGATCTGGCAAATTGGATAAAGGCGCAGGGGCTGGTTCCTCTCGGCGAACCCGTGATCGCGCGCGAGATCGGCGCGACCGCGGTCGAACCCGCCGAACTCGCGCAAAAGGCCGATCTGATTGTAGTGCTGGGTGGTGATGGCACCCTGCTCGGCGTCGCCCGCCTGATCGGCAAACGGGAAACCCCGATCCTTGGTATCAACCTCGGCGGCCTCGGCTTCCTTACCGAAATCACGGTCGACGAGGCGCGCGCGACCCTGGCGCGCATAATCGCCGGCGACTACGAGGTCGACCGCCGAATCACGCTCGAGGCGGTGGTCGAGCGCAAGACCGGCGACAAAGCCAACGCCGAACATTTTCGCGCCCTCAACGATCTCGTGATCGTCAAGCGCGCGCTCGGCCGGATACTCGATCTCGAAGTCGTCGCCGACCATATGCCGTTCTGCTCGTACCGCGCCGACGGTCTCATCGTCGCGACCCCCACCGGCTCGACTGCTTACGCGCTGAGCGCGGGCGGACCGATCGTCTTTCCCAACCTGGGCGTGATCGTGCTCGCGCCCATCTGTCCGCACACCCTGAGCAACCGCCCGGTCGTGTTGCCGGATTCATTCGAACTCGAGATACGGCTGCGCGCCGACGCCGACGGCGCGATGCTGACCTGCGATGGCCAGGAGACTGCTCAACTCAGCTCGAGCGACACCGTCCGCATCCATCGCGGCCGCCACGCCGTCGCCCTGATCCGCTCGGCCCATCCATATTTCGAAATCTGGCGCGATAAGCTGCGTTGGGGTTAGCGGGGCGCGACCGGGATGATTGCCGAATTGCGCATCCGCAATTTTGCCATCATCGAGGAGGCCGCGCTCGCCTTCGGCGCCGGCCTCAACGTGCTCTCGGGCGAAACCGGCGCGGGCAAAACGATCATCATGACCGCGCTCGGCCTGCTACTGGGCGGCCGCGCCTCTCCCGAACTGATCCGCAGCGGAGCGAAGGAGGCGGTGGTCGAGGGCGTTTTCGCGCTCGAGGGTGAGGCGCCGCCGCCGGAGGCGGCCGAATGGCTTGACCTTGACAACCCGCGCCAGCTCGTCATCCGCCGCGTAATCGCCGAGGGCGGGCGCTCGCGCGTCTCGATTAACGACAATACCGCGACGGTGCAGGGGCTCGCCCGGCTCGGCGCGGCGCTGGTTCAGATCTACGGACAGCACGAGCAGCAGACGCTGCTGCTGCGCGAGAACCATCTCCAGATTCTCGACCGTCATGCCGGGCTCGAGGACGAATTGGCGGAGTATCGCGCACTCTATGATCGCGCTCGCGAAATCCGCGCCCGCCTTGCCGATCTCGAGCGGCGCGAGCGTGAACGCTCCGACCTTCTGGACCTCGCGCGCTTTCGCGTGAATGAAATCGAGCGCGCACAGCTCGTACCCGGCGAGAACGAAGAACTCTCCGCCGAGCGCACGATCCTCGCCAATGCCACCAAACTCGCCGAGGCCGCCAGCGCGGCCGAACAGGCGCTCTACGGCGGCGACCGCGCCGCGATCGACGTCGTCGCCGAGGCGCACGCGCGTCTCGATGACGCCGCCGTGCTCGACCCCAAACTCAAGGAGCCGCTCGAAATGATAGCGGCGGCGCGCGCCAATCTCGAAGAAGCGGCGCACGCCCTGCGCGCCTACGCCGCGCGCATCGAGGCCGATCCCGCCCGCCTCGAACAGATCGAAAACCGCCTCCAGGAGCTGACCCGGCTCAAACGCAAATACGGCGGCACGCTCGAAGCCGCGATCGAAACGCTTGCGCTCGCGCGCAAGGAAATCACCGAACTCGAGGCCGTCGCCGAAAGCCGCGCCGCTACTGAGCTCGAGATGCAGCGCGCGCTCGATGAACTCTTCGAGAAGGCGGGCAAGCTGCGCACGCGCCGCGAATGCGCCGGTGCGGAACTCAAGCGCCGGATGGAAACCGAACTCCGGACGCTCGGGATGCGCAATGCGGTCTTCGAGGCGCGGCTCGCCGCACTCCCCGCCGCCGACGCCGAGTTCGTGCGCGACGGATGCGCCCTCGGACCCGCTGGCGGCGACACCGTTGATTTCCAGCTCTCGCCCAACCTGGGGCAGCCGCCGCTGCCGCTGGCGAAGATCGCGTCGGGCGGCGAGCTGTCGCGCGTGATGCTCGCGCTCAAGCGGCTCGAGGCCCAGCGCCGCGGCGTCGCCACGATGATCTTCGATGAAGTAGACGCGGGAATCGGGGGCGCCGTCGCCGAGATCGTCGGGCGCAAACTCAACCAGCTCGCGCGCTTCCATCAGATCCTGTGCGTGACCCACCTCGCGCAGATCGCGGCCTTCGCCGGCAGCCACTTCGTGGTCGAGAAGATCGAGCGGCGCGGCGCGACCCGCAGCCGGGTCGCCGCCCTCAAGCCCGCCGACCGCCCCGCCGAAATCGCCCGGATGCTGGGCGGGGCCGAGACCAGCGACAAGTTCCTCCGCGCCGCCCGCGAACTGCTCGACCGCTCGCGGGCATAGTGGGCCCGACCGTATCAGGGAGTGAAGGATTTCACCCTGCCCGCAAACGCAAGTATGTGAGATAAGGGTAAGTTGGCTTTGATGGCGTCGCAGCCATCCTGGGGTCAGGTTGACTCCGGAACCTGCATTCGCTTAGCTGAGATTCTTCCGTCGGCGGTGGGGCTGTAGCTCAGTTTGGGAGAGCGCCTGAATGGCATTCAGGAGGTCGACGGTTCGATCCCGTTCAGCTCCACCAATAAAATCAAGAGTTTTTTCCCCAGCATCAGCGGCTCCAGCGGAACGAAGCGACACGTTTTGACCGACTTTGGCTTTCGATGCCGTTAATCATGGCGCCTGAGAGGGCGCAGAAGTCATTGAAGTCATTGCGGACTCACGCAGCGCTCGGTCCAGGTATAACCCTCGAGGCGCAGCGGGCTTGCAGTTCCGAAGTCGGTTGTCTAACTTGGCCTCGGATGCCATGGCTGCAACCGTAATATACGACGGCAAAGTGTCGCAGGCCGCGGGCGCGTCGGCGCAAGGCAACGACCTTTGGATAACGCCCA